>NZ_JASAUS010000173.1:0-13839 GCF_029953005.1 Bradyrhizobium sp. Mp27
ACGCCCTCCCGACGCAACGACAAAACCGTAAAGCCCCGCGTTCAGCATAACCCGGCAGGAATCCACTTAAATCCAGCGGGGCGCTGTCCAAACAACCGGGGCCAGCTCTAGAAGACCTGGACCACGCTGTGGTGGCCGGCGCATCGGCCGTTGCAGTCGTTCGAGATCGCCTCGGTTTCGAACGGAAAGCCCAATTACGTCTGGACGACGTGGAGCCGCGGCGTCCCGCAGACGCCGGTCGGCGACCTCAAGATGGTCACCGAGTGGTCGTTGCTCGGTTTCATCGTGCGCAATCCCTACGAGCCGGCCGTAAAGCCCGCCGACAGTTATCAAGGGCCCAAATACATCAGCGTCGAGCGAACAACCGGGTCGAGGCCCGATCCCAAAAGCGAGGCATCATGAGCGACAATCCATTCGTCGGACATTGGACCTATCGCAGCCTGCTCAATGACCCCGACGTCAACACGGCCTTCAACAATCTCGAATTCGGCCGCGGCACGATCGAGATCGCGGACGGGCCGATGCAGCTGCTGACCGGCACGATCGGCGGCCCGGGCTGGTCGCTCGCGCTGAAGGGATCGCGCGCCTATGGATCGCCGATGCAGGTGCGTTTCCAGGGCACCGGCGTCGTCGGCGGCGAGGAATGGATCTACGATTATTGGGGCTCGCTGGTGCCGGTCTGGCCCAATGGCGTCGACCAGCGCCCGGCCATCGTCGGTTCGGTGATCCGGACCATCCCGCACAGCGGCGGCTCGCCCGGCACGGTGGCGCCAGCCGGCGTCGTGGCGTCGTTCTACGCAGTCCGGGCCGACTGACCTTGGCCGCGTTCGACATCATCGTTGCAGGCGCAGGTCCAGCTGGAACGGCCGCTTCCCGCGCGCTTGCAATGTGCGCGCCGGAGCTTCGAGTGGCCGTGATCGCGCCGTCCGAGCGGCGCGGGCGAGGCGAAGGACGGGGCGAGATCTTGTCACCGCTGGTCCAGCCGGTGCTGCGGCAGCTTGGTCTGTGGCCGACTTTCCTGGCGCAGGGCTTTGCGCCATCGCACCGCACGCTCACCTCCTGGGACCAGGCCGGCCTGACGGCGAGCGAATTGTTGCTGGAAGCGCGCGGGCCGTCATGGCGCGTTGACCGCCGCGCGTTCGATGGCTGGCTCACGGCGGCGGGGTGCCCGGCGGCCGAGCGCGTCGATGCGAAGGTCTGTCATCTCGCGCGCGAGGCGGACGGTTGGTCGGTCGTTTGCGACGACGGCAACAGCCATTCGGCTCGGCTGATCATCGACGCGACGGGCCGCGCCCGCGCACTCGCCGACCGCCAGGGGGCGCGGGCGAAAGCGCAGGACCGCCTGATTGCGGCCTATGCCGAGGCGACGACATCGGGACCGGCCGCACCGGAACTGGTCGTCGAGGCCTTTGAAGACGGCTGGTGGTACACGATGGCACTCGACCAGGGCAGGCGCGCCTTTGCCTGCATGACCGATGCCGATCTCGCGCGTGGCCTCAGGCTGAACACGCCGGACGGCTGGCGCGCAGCTCTCGCCAGGACGCAATTCGTCTCGGCGCTCGCGAGCAAGATCATTCGGCTCGAACCACCCCGCTTGATCCCTGCGGGCAGTCGGTACGCCGCAACGACTGCCGGCTTCCATTTTCTCTGCGCAGGCGATGCCGCAAGCGCTTTTGATCCGATCTCGGGCCACGGCGTGGTCAAGGCCATGCGCTCGGGCGTGTTCGCCGCCTACGCCGCCTGCGATTGCCTCGCGCGCGGTGATGCGGCCGCTCTCGATCGCTACGGGGCGTGGGTCGCGCGCGAGGCCGCGGCCTACGCGACGACGCTGAGCGAACACTACGGCAGTGTTTCGCGCTGGTCCGAGCGGCCATTCTGGCGGCGTCGGCATGCCGACGCGCCTTCACGCAATCCTTCGAGCAGTCTTCTGGAACAGTAAGGCGGACAACATGATGAAGAGCTTCGCGCGAATTGGTCTTGTCATCGCCGCGCTGGGACCGAGCCTTCCAGCATTCGCGGCGCCGGTTCCCCGTGCTTTCGAACCGCCGCCGACGCTGCCCGGACAGGGCAATGTCGTGGCCCTGGAGGCCGCCGTGGCGCCGGCCGTCGGCGGTTGCCGGCCGCAAGGATCGATCTCGCGCAGCGGCTCGATCGTCTCGGTGGTGCTCAACTTCGTGCGCGGCCGCTTCTTCATCAACAACCCGGATCCGACCGATCCGCAACCGGATGGCCTCGACCCCGTCGAGCTGCGCTCCTATGGCGGCTGCAAGTCGGGTCCGGCGATCTTCGTCAAGCCCGGCGATACGTTGCGCGTCGACCTGGTCAACCAGCTCGCGAAGGACGACCCGAGCTGTCTGCCCAATCCGCCGGAGGGGCTGGGCTTGCCGGCGTTGGTCGGGTGCTTCAACACCACCAACCTGCACACGCACGGCCTGCACGTTTCGCCTGCCGGCAACAGCGACAACGTGCTGCTCAACATCGCCCCGCAGACGAAGTTTCCGTATGAGATCAACATCCCCAACGACCATCCGGCGGGGACGTTCTGGTATCACGCCCACCGTCATGGCTCGACGGCAGTGCAGGTGGCGAGCGGCGCCTCGGGCGTGCTGGTCGTCAAGGGCGAGCGTCCCTATACGCCGCCGTCGCCGCAGAACCCGAAGCCGATTGCCGATATCGACACGGTACTGCATGACGTCAACGGCGCCCCGTTCAAGGAGCAGCTCTTCCTGTTTCAGCAGATCGCCTATGCCTGCTTCGCCAACCAGCCGAACCAGCCCGGCGGCCCGTGGCAGCAGATCTACACCACGCAGGGACTCTACAACGCCAGCAGTCCGGCGAATATCGCCAACGCGCCGTGGACGTGCCCGCTGGCGACCTCAGGCAATCCGGTAAGCCCCGGCGTGGTCGAGAACTTTGGCTTGCAACTGGACTCCTCGTCGATCTGGGACACCAATGGCCGCTTCACCAGCGTCAATGGCATCGTGCAGCCGACGCTCACCGTGCCGGCGGGCGAGATCCAGCGCTGGCGCTTCGTGCATGCCGGCATTCATGACACGATCAATATTCAGCTCGTGCGGGCTACGCCGGTCGGCACAACGAACCTGATCGCGACCTCGGCGCTGAGCGGCAACCGCCAGCAGCAGAAGGCCGATCTTCTGGCCGCCTGCAACGCCTCGACGGGCACACTGATCCCGCAGTTCGAGATCGCATCCGACGGTCTGACCCGGACCAAATTGCGCACTGTGCACGCCTCGCAAGTCGGCGGCGTGCTTGAATCGAACTACATGCAGCCCGGCTATCGCAGCGACGTCCTCGTCGTATTCCCCTCGGACGGTGACTATTGCCTGCTCAACCAGGCGGCGCCGAAGGCAGAGCGCGTGTCCAACGGCAATGGCGGCGGGCAGGGGCCGACGACCCCGCAATTGCTGGCCTACGTCCATGTGCGCGGAGGCCAGCCCGTGACCGGCGACCTGCAGGCCTATGTCGGCAAGGCGCTGTACGATGCCAATCCGACGCTGCCGGACGCGGTTCGCACCGGGCTGCGTGACGGCGATCTGCGCCCGTGGGCGCCATTCGAAAACCTTGCGCCGCCGGCTGCCGGCAGCCAGCAGCAGCAGGCGGCCTTCGCGATCAACTTCCCGGCCTTCACGGTCAACAACGCCTCGTACGATCCCGACGTGGTGAACTTCACGCGCGAGGTCAACACCACGGACGATTGGCTGCTGTCCGCGCAAGGCGAACCGCACATCTTCCATATCCACGTCAATCCGTTCCAGGTGATCGACGTCACCACCACCAACACCAACGGTCAGCAGATCTCGATCTACAATCCCGACGGCACCTGCAAAGCTGACATCGTGTATGCCGACAAGCAGCAACTGGCCAACCAGTATTGCGGCATGTGGCACACATTCCGCGACACGATCATCGTCGAGAACAACTACCAGATCCGCGTCAGGACGCGGTATGACCGCTACATCGGCGAGTATGTCCTGCATTGCCACATCCTGGACCACGAGGACGCGGGCATGATGGCCAACATCGCGATCGTTCCCGACCTCAACGCGCCGGGCGGCGGCCTCGGGATGGCGGGGATGCGTCATGCCAAGCAGCCGACGGCGACACCCGCGGCGACGCCCGTAGGCCACAAACATTGATCGTCACAGGAAGCAGGGAGGATTACGCGCGATGAAGATCGGCATTCCCGTCTACGACGGCGTCGACATGCTCGACGTCGCCGGCCCCTTCGAAATGTTCGACTGGGCAGACTTCGACGTCGAGATCGTCGCGGCAAAGCCGGGAATGAAACGGTTTCGCAACCGGGGATTTCCGTTCGAGGTCGCAAAATCCTTTGCGGAATGCACCCAATATGATGCCGTCTGGATTCCCGGCGGCGATCCAGTCGCGCTCACCGAGATCATCAACGATCCGCACCGGACCTACGTCCAGTTTCTGACCAAGCAGGCCGCCGGTGCGAAGTACATGTGCTCGGTCTGCGAGGGGGCGATGCTGTTCGCGGCATCGGGTCTTCTCGACGACCACTGGGCGACGACGCACTGGGCTTTCCTGGACTGCTTCCCGACGCTGTTCCCGAAGGTGAAGATTGCCGACGGACATCCGCGCTTCGTGCTGGATCGCAATCGCCTGACCGGAGGCGGAATATCTGCGGGCCTCGACGAGGCGCTGATGTTGATCACGCTGCTCGGAGGCACGGAGCTGGCGCGCGAGGTTCAGCAAGATACCCAATACTATCCGGAGCCGCCCGTCCGCAGCGCGATTCCCGCGGCACCGCAGTGCCCTCTCCCAGGCGTCAAACCGCCGGGGTCGACGCAATAGGTCCGGCGGACCGACGAGTGCATCATCTAACTATCTGATATGTTGAGACTTCAATCGACCGCGTCGGCCTGCCTGGTTCAACTCGTGGAACCGTTTCGCTGCCTGCGCGTTGTCTCCGCATGACCGAAGACCTTTCCTTCCGACGCAAACCCTTGACCCCTGAGCAGCGCCAGGCTCGTGATGCCGCACGCCGGATCGAGGCCGAAAAGGCCATGCGCGATCACGAAGAGGCGCAGAAGGCGTTTTACGCCAACAAGGAACGGCTGAGGGCCGAGCGGCTCGCGCGCGAAGCGGCCGAGGCGAAGGGCTGACCGAGCGCTGTCACCGCCGGCAATCTTCTGAAGCGATCTGCCAACCGGAGACCGGCGGCTAATGCCGGTTGGACATTCCCGTTGCGCTCAAAGCCAGCTTGAGCGCCTGGACGGCGCCGGCGAACGCGCCGCGGGGCGCTTGCGCCTCGATCGCCTCGGCCGCGATGCGACAATCGTCGGCGACCTTGAGCAACCCGCTTCGCGCGAGATCCATGGTGGAGAGGGCGGCCTGCTCGAGGCAGACCCGTTCAAGCCGTCGAAACTCCCGCAGCTCTTTGTTCATGCGTCAGCTCTCGATGTCCCCCGGCCTATCCGGCGCCGAGTCTGCTTAACGGACGGTAAACATCTGTGCCTAGCCGATTTGGCTGGCGCGGCGCTGGTGCGTGCCGTGCCCACGCCCGGGCTGCGGCGCACCACCGCGCAGGCTTGACGGCCTCGGCCTTCCGGGAGGAAGATTCAAATGATCCTAAACTGACGAGAACCACGGAGACGTTCGCTCCCAGCCAGTCCGATTCTCCTCAGCGAAAACGCATTGGAGCTGACCATGACCACGTTCGACAAGCGCGAGCAGGGCTTTGAGGCCAAATTCGCCCATGACGAGGAATTCATGTTCAAGGCCACGGCCCGGTCCAACAAGCTGCTCGGGCTCTGGGCCGCGGGCCAGCTCGGGCTCAGCGGCGATGCGGCGGCAAGCTACGCAACGGCGCTGGTGACGGACAATCTGGAGAGCCAGACCGACGATGTCGTGGGCAAGGTGTCTGGCGATCTTGCCGCCAAGGGCGTCGCGCGCGAGCAGGTCGCGCAGAAGCTTCAGGAGTGCCTGCACCAGGCGCTCGCGCAGCTCGAAGCAGACAAGTAGAAGGCAGCCTCGCGCCTCACTCGGCGTGCCTGCGCATGCCTGAATCGCTGAGCTTGTCGACGAAGGCGATGCCGAGCGCCGAGACGATGAAGGTGAGGTGGATCAGCACCTGCCACATCACGCCAGTCTCGGTAAAGCCGGCGCGGTTCGAGCCGAGATTGCCGGCCTCGATGAAGGTCCGCAGCAGCGCGATCGAGGAGATGCCGATGATCGCCATGGCGAGCTTGATCTTCAGAACGCTCGCATTGACGTGGCCGAGCCATTCCGGCTCGTCGGGATGCCCCTGGAGGTCGAGCCGCGAAACGAAGGTTTCGTAGCCGCCGACGATGACCATCACGAGCAGGTTGGAGATCATCACGACGTCGATCAGCGCCAGCACGCTCATCATGATCTGCTGCTCGGTGAGGTCGATCGCGTGCCAAGAAAGATGCCAGAGCTCCTTGAGGAACAGCACGATGTAGACGCATTGCGCCCCGATCAGTCCGAGATAGAGCGGCAGTTGCAGCCAGCGCGAGCCGAAGATGATCATCGGGAGCACGCCCAAACGCGGCGTCGGCGGGCGGGGTTCGGTGCGCAGTTCGGACTCGGGTCCAGGCTCAACCGACATTCAGGCAGCATCCTCGCGAGCTGAGATGATCTCGCTTTCATGTAACCCGACAAGATGGCCGGCGGAAGACGGCCAGGCCGCCGGCTGCGGCCGACAGATCGCGCAGTCTCGTGCTACCGTGCTGAACGGCCAAAGAGCCAGGGCTTGAATCGGGAGGCGGGGGTGTCTTGGAGCGGCTTCGGCAAAGGGCTCGGCGGCATCGCGGTCGCCGTCGCAATCGTGGTTGGCGCCGGTGGCGCGGAGGTCTCGGCGACACCGCTGACGCCGTTTCGCTACGAGGCGCAGGCGCAACGTCATTGCCCCCACGACCAGGTGGTCTGGCTCGATTTCAGGAAAGGCGTCTATTACGGCAAGGGCCAGAAGCGGTATGGCCAGGGTTTTGACGGCAGCTTCGTCTGCCTGAGCGAGGCCCGCGACAGCCTCTATCGCCGCTCGCTATTGGGCCTGCGCTGAGCTGCGCGTGATTCGGAAGTTTGGGGGGCGGCTATTTCCGGCCCGGCAGCTTCACCGGCACGTGCGGGGAGGTGCTGATCACCCGGGGACTTCCGTCAGGATAGGTGCGGTCGCCGCGGATCAGCGATTCCAGAACCAGAAAAAATTTCTCAGAAAGCATTTGCGTCACCCTCGTTGGTGATGGCCTCTTGAAATGAGTCGAGGCGCCGAACGCAGAAATTCAATCAACTAAACGGGAGCGGGGCAATACCGGACAGCGCTGTATGCTGCATCGCGGTGTAGTTGTGGTTAGAAAGAAGGAGAGCGGTGGTGATGCTCAGCCGAAAGCCAGTGCCACAAGGCTCGAGCAGAGAAGAACCAAGCCGCCGGCGGTCAGTGCCAGGAAGCCATCGGATACGAAGTCATGGTTGCGCATGGGACACCTGTCGCTCTCGTGTTCGATGCTCGGTCGGATCGATTAAAATTGTCCGAACGTGCCGTCTTGAAAGAGGTGATCCTTGCCGTCCGCGCGAATGCCCTCAGGCTCTCGTGCGGTAACCTTCAAACGCATGAGCCAGGAAGATCCCCGCGCTTACCAGACCCATCAGTGCCGAAACCGTCTCGATCATCGTCAAATTCCAGTTCGCCCCTGCAACCGAGAAAACGCGTGCGGCCTTGCACAGTCAAAAGAATTCCAGTGAGCCACAAGACAATGGGGGTGGAGTGAGGATTTGGCGCAACAGAATGTCCAGGAGTGGCACAGAGCAGGGTGCCTACGCTCCGTAGATCAACGGGGGAGAAGCGAACGTCCCGTTTACCATCCCGGCGTGAACGCTGTGGGCTCCCCATTTCCGCCGTGTTCGGGTTGCGTTATCCTTACTGCTTCCGACGCGGTGGTGGGCCGCCTCGGATTATGGGACCGGATAGCGCTCCCCCGTAGCCAAAGCGGGTTGGGTACGCCTCCGGCGAAGTGGTATTTGGGGCACATGGGGATCCGACGGTCAGATTCGGTTTTGCGGGCCGCGCGCGGTGTTGCGGCGGTCGCGACCTGCCTCGCGCTCGCCAATTGCGCCTCCTCGAACAAGTTCGCCAGCCGGGTCGATCCGAAATACGGCGTGTCCTCGAGCCCGCGGGTCGTGGCGTTTGGGGATCCGGTCCCGAAAGGCGGCGGCACCTACCGCGTCGGCAAGCCCTATGTCGTGGCCGGCCGGACCTACGTGCCGGAGGAGGACGTCAACTACCGCGCCGAGGGTATGGCGTCCTGGTACGGCGACGATTTCCATGGCCGCCTGACCGCCAATGGCGAAGTGTTCGACATGACTTCGCTGACAGCGGCGCATCCAACCCTGCCGATGCCGTCCTATGCGCGGGTGACCAATGTCTCGAACGGCAAATCGCTGATCGTGCGCGTCAACGACCGCGGACCCTATCACGGCAACCGGCTCATCGACGTCTCGAACAAAGCGGCTGAACTCCTTGAATTCAAAGGCAATGGCGTCGCCAAGGTCCGTGTCGAGTATGTCGGCCGGGCGCCGCTGGAAGGCTCCGACGACCGCCAGCTGATTGCGACCCTGCGCACCGGGATCCCGGCGCCGTCGCCCTCGATGGTGCGGGTCGCGTCGGCAAGGCCCTTCGTGCCGGAGCTGCCATCGTCGAACCGCGGCGCCATTCGCGGCGAGGTTCCGACGCCGGAGGGGCGGCCCTACAATCTCGGCAACACCTCCGCCGACATGGCGTCGCTCAACGCGACCTCGGAGATGTCGGCCTCTAGCCGCAGCCGGGGCCGTGGCCGGGCGCTCCAGAACGCGCGCGCCGTGTCCTATGACGAGGATGGCCGCTACGCGACCGAGAACGCGCCGTCATCGGCCGACGGCGCCGCCGAGGCTCGCAGCATCCTGAGCGGCCGCGGCCTTTACTAAGCAGGTACTCCAAGCCGGCAAATCCGGCGAGCGGCGTAGCGCCGCTGGCCCGTCGTCGCGCCCAGGGATCAGAATGGGATGCGCGCGCGTCCCGTGAAAGTCCAGATCTGCGTGTTGCTGCCGATGCCGCCGAGTTCGGCGCCGAAGCCGACCGTGGTGCCGCTCGCCAGCCTTGCGCCGATGCCGCCCGTGACGCGGGCTGACCAGCCCTGGAGCAATGGTGTCGAAGCGAGCGGGATGCCGCCCGCAGCAACGATCGCGGCCGCATCGTCCTGCGTGAAGTAATAGTCGGCAAAGACGCCGGCGTAGGGCACCAGCAGCACGCTATCGAGCCACGGTATGCGGTAGGAGACCTTGTTGCCGGCAGACGCGCGGCCGCTCGAGAAGGTGCGGGCGGCCTGCTGGGTGCCGAGCGAGTCGACATAGGCGTTTTCCCGCTCCCAGATCGCGTAGACCTTGGCCGACGGTTCGATATTGAAATTGGCCCAGCTGTAGCTGCCGGTGAAGCCGGTCGCGAATATCCAGCGATTGCCGTTGAAATTGCCCTGGGCCGTGCCGGCGGTGCCGTCATAGCCGATGCCGGAATAGGTCACGGCCACGTCGTAACGCAGCGTCGGGATGATCTTCCAGCCGAGATAGGCGCCGACGGTCCAGCCGTCGCCCTTCAGCTTTCCGTTGATGTCGGTCTGGGTGTAGCTGAAGTTCTCGTAACCGCCGGTCACACCGACCAGCAAATTGGGTCTCGCCCGGTAGGTCAGTCCGGACAGCAGGTTGATCTGCTGGCCGAAGAGCGTGGCCTGGGTTGCACCCTGACCGACGTTGCCGGACGAGCCCCATTGATCGATGCCGCTGCCGCGCACGTCAATCCAGAACAGCCAGTCCTTCTGCTCCCTGAAGCGCGCAGCCGGTGCCTTGGTCGGAGCCGCCCGATCGATCGCGGCGAAGGCGTCATCGATCCGCGAGGAGCCGCGCCCGCGGCCGCCGGTCCGGCCGGAGCCGCCGTCGCCCGAATAGGCGTTCAAACTTTGAGAACCGGGCTGCTGACCGGATTTGGGCTTGTCGTCCTCATCGCCGTCGGGCGCTGCGGCGAAATTGACGCGCAGCCCGCCCGCGCCTGGCGTGATGTATTGCCCGCCGTCGCTGAACCCTTCGGAAATCGCGGTGTCAATCGAACCGGAGATCGCCTGTCCCGAGCTCTGCGCCACGATCTTGGTGACGTTGAGCTGGAGGGCGCGCAGCTTGGCGCTGTCGGCGGGAATGTCGACCGACTGGTTCAGGGCCGGTGAGGTCGAGGCGTTGAAGGCCACACTGCCGTTGTAGGTCGCCGTGATGCTGTGATTGCCGACGGCGAGCGTGGTCGTGGCAAAGGTGGCGACGCCGGCCGACAGGGTAGACGTGCCGATCGGCGTGCCGCCGTCGTTGAAAGTGACTGTTCCCGTCGGCGTTCCGCCCAAGCTGCCCACCTTGGCCGTGAACGTTACAGACTCGCCGTAGCTGCTCGGACTCTTCGACGAGGTGAGCTCCGTGGTGGTCGTCGCGGACAGATAGGTGAACCTGTCTGCCGCCGAGGTCGGCGACGTACCTCCGGCCGTCGTCACGGTGACATCGACCGTGCCGGCGCCGGGCGGCGAGGTTGCCGTGATCGACGTTGCCGAATTGACCGTGAAGCTGGTCGCGTTGTTGGCGCCGAACTTCACTGCGGTGGCGCCGGTGAATCCGGTCCCCGTGACCGCCACGGAGGTGGTGCCGATCGCGGATCCGGAACTCGGTGAGATCGAGCTGACCGTCGGTGCCGGTGTGTAGCTGAATTGATCTGATGCCGATATCGGTGATGTTCCGCCCGGCGTCGTCACCGTGATATCGACCGTGCCGGCGCCGGCCGGCGAGACCGCGGTGATCGAGGTTGCCGAATTGACAGTGAAGCTGGTCGCATTGGTCGCGCCGAACTTCACCGCGGTGGCTCCGGACAACGCGGTGCCCGTGATGGTGACCGACGTTCCGCCGGCGAGCAGGCCCGCATTCGGCGCAACCGACGTCACCGCCGGCGTTGCGGCGTAGCTGAACTGATCCGCGGCTGATGTGGCCGACGTTCCGCCCGGCGTCGTGACGGTGAGATCAACGGTGCCTGTGCCGGCGGGAGAGGTCGCGGTGATCGAGGTCGCGGAATTGACCGTGAAGCCCGTTGCGTTCGTCACCCCGAATTTCACGACGGTCGCACCGGTGAAATTGGTGCCTGTGACCGTCACCGACGTGCCGCCGGCGAGCGGGCCGCCCGTCGGGGAAATCGACGTCACGGTCGGCAAGGCGAAATAGGTGAACTGGTCCGCTGCTGACGTCGGCGATGTGCCGCCTGATGTCGTTACCCTGACGTCGACGGTGCCGGTGCCGGGCGGCGATGTCGCGGTGATCTGGGTTGCCGAATTGACTGTGAAGCCAGTTGCCGCCGTTGCCCCGAACGTCACGGCCGTCGCGCCGGTGAAATTGGTGCCCGTGATCGTCACCACTGTGCCGCCGCCCGCCGGCCCCGACGTCGGCGAAAGCGACGTGACGGCTGGCGTGGCGATATAGATGAACTGGTCGGCGGCGGAGGTGGCCGAGGTGCCGCCCGGATTGGTCACGCGGAGGTCGACGGTGCCGGTACCGGCGGGTGACGTTGCGGTGATTGATGTTGACGAATGGACCGTGACGCTCGTTGCGGCGGTTGCGCCGAATGTCACTGCGGTGGCACCGGTGAATCCTGTGCCCGTGACCGTGACGACCGTGCCGCCCGTCTGCGGACCCGCAGTCGGCGAGATCGAACTGACGGTCGGCGCGGCGGCGTAGGTGAACTGGTCAGCGGCGGACGTTGCCGACGTTCCACCTACCGTCGTTACCCTGACGTCCACGGTGCCGGTCCCGGCAGGCGATGTCGCAGTGATCTGGGTTGCCGAATTGACGGTGAAGCCGGCCGCCGCCGTGGCGCCGAACGTCACCGCCGTTGCACCTGACAGATTGGCGCCGGTGATCGTGACCGTCGTGCCGCCGCCCAGGGGGCCGCCTGTCGGCGAAATCGACGTGACCGAGGGAGGGCCGGCATAGGTGAACTGATCAGCGGCCGAGATCACGGACGTTCCGCCCGGCGTCGTGACCCTGACGTCCACGGCGCCGGTCCCGGCCGGCGAGGTCGCGGTGATCGAGGTCGCGGAATTGAACGTGAAGCCGGCCGCGGCCGTACCGCCGAATGACACGGCCGTGACGCCGGTGAAATTCGTGCCTGTGATCGTCACTACCGTGCCGCCCGCCTGCGGGCCGGCGGTGGGTGAGATCGAGGTGACGGTCGGGGAGGGAATATAGGTGAACTGGTCCGCTGCAGATGTTGCGGACGTACCGCCGGCTGTCGTCACCCTGATGTCGATCGTGCTGGTTCCTGCTGGCGACGTCGCGGTGATCTGGGTCGCCGAATTGACCGTGAAGCCAGTCGCAGCCGTTGCTCCGAACACCACGGCCGTCGCGCCCGAGAAGTTGGTGCCGGTGATGGTTACGGTGGTGCCGCCAGAGCCCGGACCGGAGGTCGGCGAAATCGAAGTGACCGTCGGTGCCGGAACATAAGTGAATTGATCGGCTGCCGACGTTGCCGATGTTCCGCCCACGGTCGTCACCGTGATGTCGACCGTGCCAGTGCCTGCGGGCGCGGTCGCGGTGATCTGGGTCGCCGAATTGACCGCGAAACCGGTTGCCGCTGTTGCGCCGAACGTGACCGCAGTTGCTCCGGAGAGGTTCGTGCCGGTGATGATCACGGTTGTGCCGCCGGTCTGCGAGCCTGATGTCGGCGAGATCGATGTCACTGTTGGCGGAGCAGCATAGGTGAACTGATCCGCAGCCGAGGTCGCTGATGTCCCGCCCGGTGTCGTGACCCTGACGTCAACAGCACCGGCTGCACCCGCCGGTGAGGTCGCGGTGATCGATGTCGCTGAATTGAAGGTGAAGCCGGCCGCCGCGGTCCCGCCGAACGTCACGGCCGTGACTCCGGTGAAGTTGGTTCCGGTGATCGTCACCGACGTCCCGCCGGCCGCCGGACCTGTGGTCGGGGAGATCGAGGTGACGGTGGGAGCGGCAATATAAGTGAACTGGTCCGCCGCGGATGTTGCCGACGTCCCGCCGGGCGTCGTCACTCGGATATCCACGGTGCTGGTCCCGGCCGGAGATGTCGCGGTGATTTGGGTCGCCGAATTGACGGTGAAGCCGGCCGCGGCCGTTCCCCCGAAAGTCACGGCCGTCGCACCTGTGAAGTTGGTGCCGGTGATGGTCACGGTGGTGCCGCCGCCGCCCGGGCCCGACGTCGGCGAGATCGAGGTGACGGTGGGCGCAGCCGCATAGGTGAACTGGTCGGAGGCCGTGGTTGCGGACGTTCCGCCCACAGTCGTCACTGTGACGTCGACCGTGCCAGTCCCTGCGGGCGATGTCGCGGTTATCTGGGTATTGGAATTGACCGTGTAGCTCGCAGCATTGGTGGCGCCGAACTTCACGCCGGCAGCACCAGTGGTCGTGCTGAAGTTCGTGCCGGTGATGATCACCGATGTTCCGCCACCGGCTGGACCTGATGTCGGCGCGATCGAGGTCACCGTCGGCGCGGCGACATAGGTGAACTGGTCCGCCGCCGACGTCGGCGATGTCGAGCCGTTGGTGACGGTGACATCGACGGTCCCGGCGGACCCCGCCGGCGCCGTCGCCGTGATCTGCGTATTGGAGTTGACGGTGTAGCTCGTCGCGTTGGTGGCGCCGAACTTAGAGCTGGCCCCGGTTGTTTGGACAGCGCCCCGCTGGATTTAAGTGGATTCCTGCCGGGTTATGCTGAACGCGGGGCTTTACGGTTTTGTCGTTGCGTCGGGAGGGCGT
>NZ_JASAUS010000174.1:0-13781 GCF_029953005.1 Bradyrhizobium sp. Mp27
GTCAACGCATACAACGACAGAGCCGAGCCCTTCGTCTGGACCAAGAAAAAGGTCCGTCAACGCCGTTTCAAAGGCCGCCGTATCACTCAGCTCTGATTCCGGGTACTAGGTCACGACGTCACATTGCTTGCCCGCGGCGACTCGGTAACCTCGGCGCGATTGGTAAAGCTGCGTTCCGACCGCCCTGCGGCTGGAGCACAAAGTATGCGACGTTTCCGTATTACATGCTCATGCCCGACCGGGTCCGACACAGAGTCACATCAGTCGACTTCCATATGGACTATCTGCACTTTCCACTTTTCCGGGAGACGTCCTCGATCTCCGCGTCGGGCGCTTCCTCGATCCCGCGATTGAGTTCTTGATCGCCAAGATCAGAACTGCGGGGCCAGGGGTGCCTAAGATCAGGAAGATCACCAGGAGCGTGATGATGGTCGTCCGGTGTTACGAGCTGCCAGTTATCGCTGACGCCAAACAGCGGGCCTGTGCCGCCCAGACTGCCACGATATGGCGACCGCCAGCAGGAAGGTTGCGGTAGTCCCGAGAGGCGCAGCCGCGACGGCCAGGTGGCCGAGCCAGCCCGCCGGCGGCGGCGCGTCGGCGGTGCCTCCGATAGGCAGGTTCGCTCGCTTCTATTTCGGCTCCAGTTTTGGGTCGGTCGGCATCACGGGCGCACCGGCCGCGGCAGCCGATTCGGTCGTCGCTCCGTTAGCGGCTTTCTTGTTCGTCCCGCCGACCTATCCGCATCCTGAAGGTGACCGCTCCGCCGACGGCGCGAAGCCAAAAGCCGCCGTCGGCTGTCACGCCGTCTGCGTCGCTTCGGCCGATGTTTGCCACTCGTTGCCGGAGCAGCCGCATGCGGGCGATGATGCAAACCCCACGAGGGGCCGGCTTAGGTTGGTGCCGCCCTAAGGCGACACCGCCGCGACGGAACCTCGCCGAGAGCTCGGCCTTCATGGATGACGTCAAGCGGATCCTCGTGTTTTCCGACGCGGGCGGCACGGGGAGGAGTTACCATGCCGCACTGTCGGCATGGAATCGCCGCCTGCGGGTCCACTATTTGCTCGAGCCCGGCTGGAAGGCCGACGCTGCGATCCAGGGGCGGCCGGACCAACCAGGCGCAGCCGCCGCTGTTCCGCCCCATCGCGACCCGACGTGAAGGCCGGAAAGCGTTCTCTCAGCACCATCGCTCGCCGGCTCGATACATTGGGCGCCATGACGCGCGGCCAGCGCCAGACCGGAGGGCAGGGCTTGTTCCGGCCCGAAGACAATCTCGAAAGCCAGTATGGCCGTGACGCGTTGCGCCAGCTCTACCTCTGCTGACGCGCGGAAAGGTCGAGGGATGCTCGCTAGAGAGATTCGAGGATGCGACCGGCCTGAAGCTGATTGATGCCAATGGGCTCAGGGATGACCTACCGCCGATCACGACGTTCCTGAACAGGTTGCTGGCGCTTACCATCGAGCTTCAGAACATCTTGGTCACCGTCTTCGAGCAGCTATTGACCGCACGGATCGAGGGTGCGGTTGCATCCGGCACCTACGACGTCGGGCTGGAAACGCTCCGTGCCGAGAGTTTTGTGGTCACAGACCGGCGGACGACCTATGTCCATGCCGGCACTGGTGCCGAACTCGACTCCTCACGATCGCCCAGCGCCAGCGTTCTCGCGGAGACCCGCCCGTTGGAGCCGGCGAGGGTGGCGGAGAATATGCCTCGACCAGTGCTCACAACAGCCACGCATGAGCGATGACCGTTCGCCGTTATCATCGGTCGTCCAAGGTCGCTCAGGGTGCCACGTTGAACGAGGGATCATCGAGCTTGAGCGAGAGGTACGCGCCTCTCCTCGGAGCGCTTGGATCAAGCTCTACTAATCTCTGCCTGGCTCACATTGCTGCGTGGAGCGGCGCGCCGCGCTCGATCATTCCTCCCGGGACAACATTGCCCTTTGCGGCAGATTGTTTCTCTTCATACGCCCAACCGTTCCGACCTCTTGTGAGGGTCAACCGAGATTTGGCTAGTCTTCTCCTTTAGATTGCGCTTTAGCACGCGGACGCACGTGGCCTGTTTGATGGCTTGATCTGGCCGAAGACCGGGGTGGCGATAGCAAAGATCGGTGCTTCCAAACGCGCGCCATTTGATCCTTTAACCAGAGAAGGCGCACGAAGCCAAGACGTTCCGCGGACCGTCCGCCGTGGCGAAGGAAGCTCGCCGCTTGCCGAATTCCCTCCGTTTTGTGGTCGTTGGAGCCGTCGCGCTTGTCCTCGCGCCAGGGATGGCCAGCCAGTGGAACTCGCAGGCGCGGCGGTCGTTGCTTAGCCGCGGCAGCAGTAGCGAGTAGGGGAGCACGTGAACCGACGTCAGCTTGTTCAAGCGGTGCTGCCGGCATTGCTGCTCCCCTCGCGAAGCGGCTCTGCCGCAGCGGGCCCGTCGGATGACGCTTTCGGGCCATCCATGGTGAGGGATCTGGCCCGCAAGCTGGCCAGCAAACCGTACGAGGCGCCGGACGAGAAGCTGCCGAGCGGCTTGAAGGACCTCGACTACGATCAATACCGTTCGATCCGCTTCCTGCCCGAGCGCGCTCTGTGGCGCGGCAAGAATCTTCCGTTCGAAGCGCAGTTCTTCCATCGGGGTTTTTTCTACAGGAACAGAGTGAACATCTTCGAGGTCGCGGACGGAAAGGCCGCCGAGCTCAAGTACCGCAAGGCAGACTTTTTGTTCGGCGAAAAGGTCCCGGCCTTCGAAGACGCCGATATCGGCTTTGCTGGCTTCCGGATACACGCCCCCATCAACCGAGCCGACTATTACGACGAGGTCTGCGTGTTCCTCGGCGCGAGCTACTTCCGCGCCGTCGCAAAGGGGGAGACGTACGGGCTTTCTGCTCGTGGGCTTTCGATCGATACGGGCGAAGCGAAGGGCGAGGAATTTCCGCTCTTCAAGGCCTTCTGGCTCGAGCGGCCTGCGCCCGGTGCGAGTTCGCTGGTGATCCACGCTGTGCTCGACAGCAAAAGCTGCGCAGCGAGCTACCGATTCACCGTACGGCCCGGAGACACGACGGTCTTCGACGTCGAGATGTCGATCTACCCGCGCGTCGAAATGCTGCGGGCCGGGCTCGCGCCGATGACCAGCATGTTCTTCTACGGTCCCAACGACCGGAACGACATCGACGATTTCCGCCCGTCAGTCCATGATTCCGATGGGCTCTCAGTTTTCAACGGGAAGGGCGAAAGCCTGTGGAGGCCGCTCAGCAATCCCCGTGACCTGCAGATCAGCACCTTTCAGGATCTCAATCCGCGCGGCTTCGGCCTGATGCAGCGGGAGAGAAACTTCTTCGCCTATCAGGACATCGAATCAAGCTTCCAGAAGCGTCCCAGCCTGTGGATGGAGCCGATCGGAGATTGGGGCGAGGGCGGCGTCATGCTGTTCGAGATCCCGACCAAGGAGGAGGTCCACGACAACATCGCCGCGTTCTGGCGGCCTAAAAGCCCGCTGCAGGCCAAGGGCGAACACAACTACACCTATCGGCTGCATTGGGGGCCCGACAGCCCGAAGCCGCATTCGCTCGCCAGGTTCACACGAAGCGGGATAGGTGCGAGGGGCGAGGACGCGCGCCTCTTCGTCCTCGATCTGCTCGGCGACAATTTGAAAGGCGTGGATCCTGCGGGCGTCAAGGGCGTTGTGACGGCGGAGAAGTCCGAGGTGAAGAACATCGTCACGCAGCCCAATCCCTATACCGGAGGTTGGCGGCTGAGCTTCCAGTGCCAGGTGAAGGGGGAGCCGATCGAGCTGCGGGCGTATCTGGCCGAAGGCGACAAGCCGTTGTCGGAAGTCTGGGTCTACCGATGGGCACCCTGAGCACGGCACCGCGGCCGATAGCCGGCGATATCGCGACCCAGCGGCTGCTCCCGCGCGAATCCCCGCTTCCGATGGCTCCTGGCGACCTCGGGAAGCACCGGGTGTCGGAGCGCGCTCCTGCGCCGGTCGCCACCACCATGGCTTGGCGGCGTGGCCTAATCCTCCTCTCGACGGCGGCGCTGACCGCGGCCGGCGGGTATGAGATGTATCGCGTGCTGGAGGTCGGCGGCGTCACGGTCCTCGAAGCCATGGTGCTGGCGCTATTCCTGATCCTGCTCGCTTGGGTCGCCTTTTCGTTTGCGTCCGCGTTGGCTGGCTTCTTTCTGCTGCTGGCCCATCGTCCGGATCGGGACGCCTTCGGGCTTGACGCGGAACTTCCCGCCATCGCAAGCCGCACCGCCATGCTGCTTCCCACCTACAACGAAGACCCGCACCGGTTGACGGCCCGGCTCCGGGCGATCATCGAATCCTTGGAGACTACGTCGCACGGAGAGCTGTTCCACTGGTTCGTTCTGAGCGACAGCACCGATCCGGACATCTGGGTCGCCGAGGAAAAAGCGCTGCTCGCTTTGCGACAGGCCGTCGGAATGCCTCGGCTGTACTACCGCCACCGCGCCGACAACACCGCGCGCAAAGCCGGCAACATTTCCGAGTGGGTCACGCGGTTCGGCGGCGTGTACGACTTCATGATCGTGCTCGATGCCGACAGTCTCATGAGCGGGGACACCATCGTTCGCTTGGCCCGTGCCATGGAGAACAATCCGACCGCCGGGCTCGTCCAGACGCTTCCCATGATCGTCAATGCGCGAAGTCTGTTCAGCCGCGTTCAGCAATTCGCGGGCCGCCTATACGGTCCGCTGATCGCGGCCGGCGTCGCCTGGTGGCACGGCTCCGAAGGCAACTACTGGGGACACAATGCGATCATCAGAGTGAAGGCGTTCGCCGAAGCGGCCGCGCTGCCGCAGCTTCGGGGACGGAAACCGTTCGGCGGGCACATCCTCAGCCACGATTTCGTCGAGGCCGCGCTGATGCGGCGGGCTGGGTGGGGCATCTATATGCTGCCGACGCTCGGCGGAAGCTACGAAGAGGTGCCGCCCTCGCTGCTCGATTTCGCGGCGCGCGACCGACGCTGGTGTCAGGGCAATCTTCAGCATCTCGCGGTGGTCCCTGCGCGAGGTCTCCATTGGGTGTCGCGCCTGCATTTCATGGTGGGCATCGGGGCCTATCTGACGGCGCCGCTGTGGCTGCTGTTCCTGCTGCTGGGAATGTTGATCTCGTTGCAGGCCCGCTTCGTGCGGCCGGAGTATTTCCCGAAAGGCTTCTCGTTGTTTCCGACCTGGCCGGCCCAGGATCCCGTGCTCGCCATCTGGGTGTTCGTCGCGACAATGGGCCTATTACTGTTGCCGAAGCTGCTCAGCCTGGTCTTGCTTTGGACGCGGCGGTCGGTGTCACGTCAATTCGGCGGCGCATTCCGAGCCTTGGCCGGAGTTCTCGCGGAGATCGTCGTCTCGGCCTTGATGGCGCCCGTGATGATGATCTTCCAGTCGATCGCGGTCATCGAGATCCTCGCCGGTCGCGATGCGGGATGGCAGACGCAAAGACGCGACGACGGCACTGTGGAGCGCAGCGAGCTCTACCGCAAATACGGCGTCCCGACCGCGTGCGGCGTTGTGATGGCCGCAAGCGCGTATGCCGTTTCATTGCCCCTTCTGCTCTGGATGTCGCCGGTCGTCGTGGGGTTGCTGTTCGCCGTTCCCATAGGGGCGCTGACAGCCAGTCCCGCGTCCGGCAAGTTGTTTACGACCCCCGAAGAACGAGGGCCGCCTCCGGTGCTGCGTCGAGCGAACGAACTGAGTGCGTCGGCCGATGCAGAGATCAAACCCGCATTGGTGGCGCTACGCGAGGACGCCGCGCTCTTGAGTTTCCACGTCGCGCAGCTGCCGCCTGCACGCGCCGCTCGGCCCGACACGATCGACGCGAACCTGGCCGTCGGACGTGCCAAGGTCGATGCGAGCGATACTTTCGAGGACGCCGCCGCCCATCTATCCTCCCGAGAGGTCTCTTCGATATTGAACGACGGTTCGGCGCTGTCGGCGGTGTTGCAGAAGCGATGAACACGCTCTCGACTGGAGACCCGGCCTGGGCTCGAACCAGGATAGGAAGTAGCCCCTACTTCTGCGTTGAATTCCGCTTCCGCCATCGGGTCATTCTCACCCTCGACGGTCGACCCGGGAACATCAATACTCCCTTCGTGGTACCACCTGCGAAAGCGGCCTGACGGCCAGATCTGAGGGACCGCTCTGCAGCGCCGCTCGCCTTTCCGCGACGGCATGATTGAACAGCTCGAGGACGAGGGCGAACGCGGCGAGGTCCTCCTGTTCGATCGCTCCATCATCGTAGCACTTGAGGGTTTCTCCAATGATCACGTCGACTTCTCGTTGCGCTGTCAGCAGGTCCTGTTCGGATCCAGCGTCGCGAACCTCGGAGACCACAGCGAGAAGGCGGTTGCGCTCGCTCGTGTTGTCGTCCCGTTCGTCCCGGTTCAGATAGCGACGCAGCCAGGCGGCGGCCGAACCAACACCGGAAAGAAGAAGCAAGGCGAACCAGAAGTAGTCGCTGTACTTGTCCAGAAAGGTCCGCTCGGTCCCGTTGATGACCGCTGCGGCGCCCCGGTGGACGGAGGGCTCCGCCTCCTTCTCCGTCTCGGGCTTGGTGATGTGCGCAGCGCCGGTGACACGTTGCGTGATCGTATCGCGGACGGCGAAGAGCTGCCGGTAGAAGGCCGCCGCCTTGGCTTCGGACAGTCCTTTTCTGGCCAGGATGAGATGGTTGACGCTGATGGTGTCGACCTTGTCCTCCGGCCAGGCCGGTTTCGCGTTGAATACACCGCCCGGAATTGCCTCGGCTTCGTAGCGGGCGTGCTTCAGGGCAATGGCCTCGGATGTTTCGACCGCAAGAAATTTCGGAGCCCCACGCGATCGCGAAGTCGCGGAGATCGCGTCGACAGTGATCTTGCTGTCGAGCGGACCGACGGCGAGGTACGCGTCGAGGGTAGCGTCTTGCGCGAGCTTTTCGATCTCGTCGGTCCCGAATTGAACGGTGGCAACCTTGTCGGGCTGTACGCCGGAGCCTTCCAGAATTGTGCGAAGGAGTGCGACGTTGGCGCCGGTCCTTCCGATGATGCCGACCTTGTGTCCCGGCAGATCGGCGATCTCACCGATCTTGCCGCCTGCCTTTTTCTTGGAGTCCTTGCCCGGTCGCGCGGAAGACGACCACAGGACGACAAAGTTCTTCCGCAGGATCGCCAGCGTCTGCGCGTCGGCCGGCATCCCGAGGTCGCTGCGGCCGACTGCCAAGTCGGTTTTGCCGGCGCCCATCAGGGCCAGGGATTCGGCCGCTCCTGCGGTCGTGATCGGCGAGAGCCTGACCGTCCTGCTTTCCTCGTCGAAGGCCTCGGCCATCGCCTGGACCACTTGGTGGTCTTCGCTGCCTAAAGGGGGCCGACGGCGATCCGGAGGGTCTCGGGCTGCAGGACGTAAAAGAGGGCGCCCGCTGCGGCGGCAAAGACGACACATCCCAACGCGAGCACGATCAGCAGCCTTCGTTGACGTCGATCGGGAGCACTCCTGACTGGATCGGACCGTGGCATCAGCTGACCCCACCTAAATAAACGCCTGCTTGGATTGCACATGCGCCGCCGCGACCTGAGTCAACCGGTAGCCTGACGAGAATGTTCCAGCGCGCGATGCGAGTTGAGAAGAGGCGGCTGCATGCGGCGGGAAAAATAGGCAACCTCATCGCCTTTGTTCCGGAACCTTGCACCATACGCGGGTTCTCGCATGCCGCATATGGGGGCGAGGAGAACAACATGAACAAGCTTCTACTGACGACGGCGATGGTGGCGATGATCTCGACGGGCGCAATGGCGCAGTCGACGGTCGTCACCACCACCGGCACGGGTCACGCCGACGCCGTGCAGATCGAACCGGAATACCGCACGAAGATCCGCACCTACGTTACCGAGCACAAGGTGCGCCCTGTGCAGACCCGCGAGAAGATCATCGTCGGCCAGCCCGTGCCGCGCGAGGTCGAACTCGAGGCAGTGCCCGCCGACTGTGCCCCTCGCTCACCAAGTACCGCTACGTCTACTCGGGCGAACGCGTGATGCTGGTCGATCCGTCGTCACGCACGGTCGTCCAGGAGATCGACTAAATCCTGAGGCGGGTCGCCGCGAGCGGCCCGCCTCGATCCGGCCCGTCGAAATTCAATCCTTCCCTTGCGAGCGGCCGTCCATGCCGATCTTCCGATACTTCCTATTCGCCGGCGCGCTGCTGCTGGCGCTGCTCTTTGCGGCCGATCGGTACCTGCCGGCTCCCGTCGAGGAGGCTGACCGCTCAGATCCAGACAGGACCATCATCCGGATCGCCTCGACGAAAAGCGTTCCGGAGAAGGTCGTATTCGACACGCGTCCGCAAGCCGACATGCCGCAGGTCGCGCATGCCGAGCCGATCCCTGAAGACCCGCAGGAGCAGGTGCGCCAAGCCATGGCCACCATGCCCGCAACACCTTCCGCCGAGGTCAAGAAGGAACCGCCCACACGCGTCTCCGCACAGGTACGTCCGCATCTCAAGCGCGCGGCGAAGCCGTCGACGAGGGCGACCGAACGACGGCTCGCCTTCGATCGGCACGACCCATTTGCTGGCGGATGGTGGTGAGCGGAAAGTTCTCGGCCGACCCCCACGTAAAAAGGCCGCGCCTTCCGGAGCGCGGCCTCCATCGTGCAGTTGGACGAGTCTTACCAGTGATGGTGACGATGCCAGCGGTGCCGAACGACCGGGTTGGATCCGCCAGTGGTCGTGTATCCGCCGCCCCAGCGATAAGGCTCGTCGTACCCAGAGTCCTAGGCGTAGGGACCACCGTAATAGCCGGCGCGATAGTAGCCCGGACCGCCATAGTAACCATAGCCGGGGCCCCAGCCGTACGCCGAGGCGGCAAGCCCGCCGATCACGGCGCCCGCAATCCGCCCGCCCGCGATGCCGGGTGCCCAGCCACCTCGCCAGTGAGCTTCCGCAGGAGAAATCGAGGCCACCGAGGCCAGACCAAGTGCGCCGACCATCAGCGCCGACATTGCAATCTTCTTCATCGCGATTCCTTTCACATTGCAGGCGCACCGCCGATAACGGGAAAAACAGGCAATGGTTTCCGCTACCGGCGGCGAACGGGCAATGGATGCTCGCCGCCGGGGCAGCTTCACTCGAATGCTTGGAGCGAACACGCAGGCCGAGGTTGGGTTCTGTTCATGCTGCGCCGCGGAAGCGCTCGATGGCCACCTCCTGATGGCCGCGTTAACTTTGTTGAATTCGCCGCAAAGAGTTTACGCGGTACGCTAAGTCATCTGCGTTGGGGGTTCCCATGTTCGATCCGACCACGACAGCGCTTTTGCGCGCCGTATTCGACGAGGTCTGCGAAGACGTCTCGTGCTATGAAACCGGTGCACGCACCCATGTGGCCTCAAGGATTCTGGAAGCGGCTACCAACGGTGACACCTCGCCAGAGAGGCTGAAGCAGGTTGGACGCGAGGCCCTTACGACGTCCCGAGCATGTGGTGGTAGCGGGAGGAAGGCGGGGGTGAACTTCCAGGTCACCGTTCTCAAGATCCTGGTGAGCTATCCCGACGGATTCGCCCTCATGGCGGACCTCAAGCGCGATCTGGCGATCCTGGCGACGAGCGGGCGCGACTGGGCCGAGCGGACCAAGCGCCTCGCCGCTCGCGTGCCCGTTCTCGACATCTTCTCGCAAGGCTTGGTCGAGCGACTGAACGGCGGATGGCGCATCACTGAGAAGGGCCGTGGCGTGCTCGAATTCATGGAAGCAAGGCCTGCCGAAATGCGGACAGAGAGCGCTGTCCCAGCAACAGAGCCTTTAGATTCAGCCCAAGCCTCACCGGATCTGGCTGCCAGGCGGTCCGGCCGGAGTCAGCGCGTCCAGCGCCGCCGTGCGGCACGCGAGCGGGCCCGCGCCAAAGCGTAATGAATGCGCGTTTCCTCCGGCCAACTTCGGGGGATCGGGAAAAACCGGAAACTTTGCTGTCCGTATTGAGTTGCCAGCGATCGGACGGGCGCTGGGAGCGTAAAGATGGTCGACGAAGTCGTCTTGAAGAATGCCACCGATACCGCCTGGACAGTTTACCGGGCGCGCCATCCTGACGTCGGCCCCCAGGACAGCCGGCGCTGCCTTCTCGAACGGCACCTGCAAAGGAGAGGGGAAGAGCGAGAGAGTGATACCGAAGAACTCGCCGGCTTCGGGATTGCCTACCTGCTCCGGCTCCCCCAAGACGAATGTTGACGACCATGAAAATGCTCGTCGCGCGCGCAGTCTGCGGTAGCACAAGGCCCTCTTGGACGCTGCTCGCGATTTCGTTTCTCATCTCAGCGGTCGTCGTGACCGGCTTGCGTTTTGTCTGCGGTGCCTGATCGATGCGGATCGCGCAGCTTGCCCCATTGGCCGAGAGCGGTCCTCCAAAGCTGTATGGTGGCACGGAGCGGGTGATCGCCTGGCTGGTCGACGAGCTGGTTGAACTCGGACACGACGTCACCCTGTTCGCAAGCGGAGATTCGAAGACAAAGGGGAAGCTCCATGCGGTTTGGCCGCGCGCGTTGCGCCTGGGGCGGAGGGGCGCCGACCCGAACGCCGCCTGCGCGCTGCTGATCGAGGCTATCGCCGAGCGAGCGGGCGACTTCGACGTGATCCACTCCCATGTCGATTGGCTGCCGCTGCCGGTCCTGGGCCGGACCGGCGTGACGTTTCTGACGACCATGCACGGCCGGCTCGACCTTCCTGGCCTGGCGGACGTCATCGGCGCTTTTCCCGAGGCTCCTTTCGTCTCCATCTCCGACAATCAGCGCCGGCCGCTTCCCAACGCGAACTGGATCTCGACGATTCCGCACGGACTGCCCAAGGACCTGTTTCGACCGTCGTCCGAAAGTGGTTCGTACCTCGCTTTTCTCGGACGGCTCACGGCGGAGAAGGGGCCGGAAGATGCCATACGCATCGCACGCGCGGCCGGCATGCCGCTGCGGATCGCGGCCAAGATTCCCCGCGCGGAGACGGCCTACTTCAAGAAAAAGCTGGAGCCCGAGATTGATAGCGAGGAGATCAAGCTTGTCGGCGAGGTGGATGACGTCCGCAAGCAGCCGTTCCTCGCAGGCGCCGCGGCCCTGCTGTTTCCGATCGATTGGCCCGAGCCGTTCGGTCTCGTCATGATCGAAGCGATGGCCTGCGGAACACCCGTGATCGCCTATCGCTCCGGATCCGTGCCGGAAGTCGTCGAGGATGGCATCACCGGCTTCATCGTGGACGGTGAGGAGCAGGCGATCAAAGCGGTCAAGGAAGCGGGCCGGCTGGACCGAAGCAGAATCCGCGCCCGCTTCGAGGAGCGATTCGAGGCCGGCCGCATGGCCAGGCAGTACGAAGAAGTCTATCGGGGGCTGATCACTTGCGGAGCGCGCCACGCGTAATGAGCGTCTCGATCGCGCCAAGGATTCGAAAAGCTCGTTACGACGATCGCCCGTTCCATTCGGGAACAACTGGCAATCGCGGGCGTTGGGGCGGGCATCCGAACGGGTGCGGCACTCACGCTGGAGGAGAAAATCTAATGAAATGCTTTCTTACCGTCGCTTTGCTGAGCACTGCCGTGATGGGCAGCGCTGCGTTCGCGCAATCCGCTCAGCCGGCCGACCGCGCTGCGCCGGCGGCCACCGCACAGTCGGCCGAAAAGATGATGCTGAAGGACAATTGGCGCGCCTCGAAGCTCATGGGCCTGAACGTCTACAACGAGGCCAACGAGAAGCTCGGCGACATCAACGAACTGCTGGTCGACAAGAGCGGCAAGATCCACGCGGTGGTGATTGGTATCGGCGGCTTCCTCGGGATGGGCGAGCACGACATCGCGGTCTCCATGGACAAGCTGAAGTTCGTCGAAGAGCCGGTCCGGACAAGTTCGACCGGCAACTCGACCACCACACGCGAGACGACCACGGGTGCGGCTTCGACGAACACCGCGACGCGCAATACGAACGATTGGGTCCCCGACCATGCGGTGATGAGCGGCAACAAGGAGCAGCTGAAGGCGCTCCCGCAGTTCAAGTATTCGGACTACAACTGACAGGACGAGACGTTTTTCGAGAGCGGGGCCTCCAACCGGGGGCCCCTTTGTTTTGGCGGGAGCGGGTGGGCCAAAAGAAAAACGGTTCGCCCGAAGTGCCGGGCGAGCCGTTCGTCGGAGCGTCTACGCGCTCAGTGCATATGAACAAGGAAATAGCCGACGCCGCCGACAACCAAAACGGCGGGAACGGCCCACAAAATCAAGACAGGCATTTGCTCCTCCAATGGCTTGTCAGAACAGAGCCCCCGAGCGGTTACTGCTCGGTACAGACCTTGGTGGTCTTGACCGCGGACTCGGCCTCCACCTTGGTCTTGTAGACGCCATCGCCCACGACCGTCGTGGTGGTCGTCGTCGGCTTGCTGTCCACGACCGTGCACTTCTTCGTGGTCGCGTCCCGAATGATGTAAAACTCGGCGGCGCTGGCGGCCTGGGTGCCGAGGGCAAAAGCGGCGAGCGCGCCACATACGATCAGCTTCTTCATGATGTTCTCCTCAGTTTCGTAAGCAGTCACTGCAAACGGGCAGACGCGATCGAAGTTCCGGTTATTCCCGTTGCGAAGGGAAGCGTGCCATTTCGCTACAGCCAAAATCTTCGAACTCGCTGATGAAATTTCAGCCCGGATTGCCGAGTTTTCCCGAAGCGGAACCTCGGTCCGCGTTCCGTGTTGATCGAGGTCCGCATTTGGGAGTTTCAGATGAACAAGCGTTTATTCTTGGCTACCACCGCTGCAGTCGCAATCGCGACTTCGGCTCTCGCTCAATCGCCGAGCTCGTCGAGCTCCAGTCCGACTACTACCCAGCGACAGCAGGATTCCTCGTCGCCACCGTCCTCGACGTCGACCCCTTCATCTAGCTCGTCGTCGGGATCCGCGCAGACCAATCCTTCGACTCCTTCGACGAACTCAGCCCAGACCCAGTCTCCGCCGTCGACGGGGCAGAATGCTGCAGGCCAGCCGTCCAATTCCGGCACGGGCACCGCGCAGGCGCCGTCTTCGAACAATTCGACCAACCAGGCCCAGACCAACCAGCTGTCCAACCAGACCACGACGCCTTCGAACCAGGCGCAGACCAATTCACCTTCGAACACCAGCAGAACACGGCCGATCGTTCGTCGAACACCAACGTGAACGCGTCGGTGAACATCAACGACCAGCAGCGGACCCGCATCAGCGCGTCGATTTCGCACCAGAACGTGCAGCCGCTCACCAGCGTGAACTTCTCGCTGTCGGTGGGCACAGCCGTGCCTCGGGACGTCCGCCTCCAGCCGCTGCCGGCCGAGGTGGTCGAGATTGTGCCGCAGTACCGCGGTTACAACTTCGTGCTGGTGAAGGACGAGATCGTGATCGTCGAGCCGTCTACCTACAAGATCGTGACGGTTCTGCCGTACTCCGGCCGCTCGACGGCAGCCGCGCCGGCGCGCGCGGAGCAGCGCAAGGCGACGTTCACCGACCAAGATCGGGAAGTCGTTCGCAAGCACGCCAAGGTCCGCCCCGTCGATCGCGAGAAGCGCGTAACCACCGGCAGCACAGTCCGCACCGAAATCCGGACCGGGGAGCGCGTGCCCGAGGGCGTGGAGATCGAGGCCTTCCCCGAGGAGGTCTATCGCGAAGCCCCGACGCTGCGTGAATACCGCTACATTAACCGCGACAGGCGCACCTACTACCCGGAATCAGAGCTGAGTGATACGGCGGCCTTTGAAACGGCGTTGACGGACCTTTTTCTTGGTCCAGACGAAGGGCTCGGCTCTGTCGTTGTATGCGTTGACGTAGGC
>NZ_JASAUS010000175.1:0-12987 GCF_029953005.1 Bradyrhizobium sp. Mp27
AGTCTCGGTCATGGCGTATCGCTCTCCTCGAGAGGTTCTGGCAGGCTCGTCACCCGCCTCGATACGCCGCCTTCCTCACACCGTCATCACCCAGATTCCGCCATAGCTCGGTCGGCATGAGCCGAATCCGTTCTGTGGAGTATTGCAATGGCGTCGCGTTCATCGGCCGCTGGCAGCAGGGCGGTGGGATCATGCTCGCCTCCGGCCTGTTCGGCGTGCTGGCGGGGCTCGTCATCCTTACCGGCCTTCCGATGACCGGGCTCTGGGTGCTGGGATTGCTGCTCGGTATTGATTTGCTGTCGCACGGCATCGGGTGGCTGACTTTTGCATGGCGGCCTGTGGCGGCAACGGCGTAGCGGCGCGGAGACTTGACATGTCGGGATTGAAGGCGCGGGCCGGACTCGCGGTGCTGCTTGCAGTGCTTCTTTGCAGCGCGTGGCCTGCACCGGCCCAGCAGGACTCCTCAGTCCTGTTCCGCAACGTCAGGTTATTCGATGGAAGGAGCGCTGCTCTCTCGGTCGCGTCCAATGTCCTCGTCAGGGACCGGAAGATCGAGAAGATCTCGACCGCGGACATCGTGGCCGCCGGCCAGGTGATCGACGGCGGCGGCCGCGTGCTGATGCCGGGGCTGATCGATGCGCATTGGCATGCGATGCTGGTGCGCCCGACACCGGCCGCGTCCCTCGGCGATGTCGGTTACAACAATCTGCTCGCCGCCAGCGAGGCGACAGCGACGCTGATGCGCGGCTTCACCACCATACGCGACATGGGCGGGCCGAGTTTCGGCCTCAAGCGGGCCATCGACGAGGGTCTCGTCGCCGGTCCGCGCATCTATCCGTCCGGCGCCATCATCACCATCACCGGCGGTCATGGCGATTTCCGCCAGCTCACCGATCTGCCGCGAACCATCGGCGGTATGCTCAGCCGCATGGAGCTGATCGGCGGCAGCCTGGTCGCCGACAGCCCGGACGAGGTTCGCGTGCGCGCGCGCGAGCAGCTTATGCAGGGCGCCTCGCAGGTCAAGCTCACGGCGGGTGGCGGCGTCGCGTCGCCCTTCAGCCCGCTCGACGTCTCCACCTTCACCGAGCCCGAATTACGCGCGGCCGTCGAAGCCGCCGATAATTGGGGCACCTATGTCGCGACGCACGCCTATACGCCGGTCGCGATCCAGCGTTCGATCGCAGCCGGTGTCAGATGCATCGAGCACGGTCATCTCATGGACGAGGCGAGCGCGAAGCTGATCGCGGAGAAGGGGGTCTGGCTGAGCACGCAACCATTCCTTGATATCTCCGGCGCCGCGGCGCTGGGACCGTCGGAGCAGGACAAGATGCGGCAGGTCGTTGCCGGCACCGACCGCGTCTACGCGCTGGCGAAGAAGTACAAGATCAAGACCGCGTTCGGCACTGACGTCCTGTTCTCGAAGGCATTGGCGGACAGGCAAGGCGCGATGCTGGCTGCGCTGACGCGCTGGTATACGCCGGCCGAAGCGTTGACGATGGCGACGTCAACCAACGCCGAACTCTTGAGCCTGTCGGGCCTGCGCAATCCCTATCCCGGCAAGCTCGGCGTGGTCGAGGAGGGCGCGCTCGCCGATCTCCTGCTGGTCGACGGCAACCCGCTCGACGACATCAAGCTGGTCGAAGATCCCGCGAAGAATTTTGTGGTGATCATGAAGAACGGCAGGATCTACAAGAACAGGCTCGCGCACTGACGCGCGCATGGCAGGTGTGAGCCCGCGAGATTCGATCGCTTCTAGCCTCGCTTGTCGGGAACCGGCTTTCCTGGCCGGGAGTCGTTTGCGACCTCCGGGAGCGCAGGAGGCCGCGCGGGGCTTGTCACAATCTCCGGCCTGTCATCATCGGAGGCGTGACTTCTGAGCGTCTCCAAAACCAGAAAGAATTTTTCCGCTAGCATGAGTCAAGCTCGCTGACGCGTTCATCTCGGTTTCGAGAACGACGAGATTCGCCATCAATTCGATCACTTACTGTACGCGGCGGCAATTTAATTCGTCACGCCAGACGAATTATGACAGTCCTGCCCGATCTTTAGCGTCGAGCGTGTCGCATGTGGACGATGATGCGTTGCGACGTAACGTTGCTATTCCTTGCGGGCCTGACGAGCTATATGCTGCGCTCTGTCATCAAACCGTCATGTCACCGGAAATGTTGAAATCAGACGCTACGCTGGCTCGCAAAACCATGAGCGCGCCGGATGGGAATCCTGTCCTCAAGGACAGGAACAAGAGAACGCAAGTCGTCGCCGGCTTCCTCAGGCAACGTGACGCAGCCGAACCCGGCCCGGAACATGCGATCGTCGAGGGCGCTGTGATTGATCAGACGCCATCGCAAGACACGACGCCTGCACCGGAGCCGGCCGAGTCCGGCACTGCTGCGCGTCCCGCCGGTGAGATCGAACTCAAGCTTCTCGTCGATGCCGATCGCATGGCGCATTTCAACGCCGCGCCGGTCATCACGGCCAACGCGCGCAACAAGGGCACGCGCAAGCATCTCAAGTCGGTCTATTACGACACGGCCGAGCGCCTGCTTCGACGCAATGGCCTGAGCCTGCGTGTCCGCCAGAGCGGCGCGCGCTTCGTGCAGACGGTGAAGACGGACGCCGCGGACGATCCGCTGCGCCGTGGCGAGTGGGAGGCGAGCGTGTCGTCGCTTGCGCCCGATCTCGCTCTGGCAATGCCCTTCATTCCGGAGAAGCTTCGTAGCCACCTCGTGACGCAGCCGCTCGAAGCCGTCTTCACCGCCGACATCCGTCGTCATGCGAGGATGATCGACTTGCCGTCCGGCACGGTCGAAATCGCCTTCGATCAAGGCGAGCTGACGGCTGGCAATCGCACGCTTCCGGTGAGCGAGATCGAGCTTGAACTGAAGAGCGGCAGCGCCAGCACGATCTACGAGGTCGCGCTGCGGCTCGCGGAGCAGGGCGCGGTGAAGCCGTCCATCCGTACCAAGTCGGCGCGCGGCTTTGATCTTGCCGCCGATGAACCGCCCACGGCACGTCGCCCGCGAAAACTTCGCCTCGATGCGTCGGTCACGCTCGACGAGGCCTTCGCGACGATCCTGCGCTCCTGCTTCCTCCATCTGCTCCAGTCGCTGCCGGCCGCCGAGGACGGGCGCAACCCGGAAGGCGTGCATCAACTCCGCGTCTCGCTGCGCCGGCTGCGATCGGCGCTCGACCTGATGCGATCGGTCGGTACGCTCAGCAATCTCGACGCGCTGCGGTCGGAGGTCAAATGGCTGGCGCAAGACCTCTCCGCCGCCCGTGATTGGGACGTGTTCCAGCTCGATACCTTGCCGACGATCGCACAGGCCTGTCCGTTGGTCGCCGGCTTCGATGCGCTGGGCCGCGCTGCGGCCGAGCGCCAGTCGGACGCCTATCGCAAGGCGCATGATGCGCTCGACGATCGCCGCTGCGCCGTGTTCCTGATCGGCCTCGGAAACTGGATCGAGACGCGGGGCTGGCGCAACGACGTTGCCGCCGAAGATCTCGGCCAGCTCGCCGAACCTGCCGTCGACTTCGCGCGGCGCATCCTGTCGGAGCAATACGCCAAGGTGCTCAAGCGCGGCCGCCGCTTCAAGTCGCTTCCCGCCGAGGAACTGCACCGGGTGCGGCTCGCGACCAAGCGGCTGCGCTATCTCAGCGAGTTCCTGCTGCCGCTGTACGAGGATCGCAAGTCGGCGCGACGTTTCTCGCGCAGGCTCGCAGCCTTGCAGGAGGAGCTCGGCGCCTTCAACGACATGGCGGTCACGGCATCGCTGCTCGATGGGCTCGGTACTGAACCCGACAGCGCCATCGCGGCCGCGGCGATCGCCGGTTGGCAGGCACGTGCATCGATCGGCGTGCAGCCCGCTTTGCAACGCACGTGGCGCGATTTCACCGCGGCGCGCGTGCCCTGGTCATCACAGGGCTGATTGCTCTCCCCAAAAAAGTTGCGGCCAGCCATTGGGGGATGGCTGGCCGCGCGCGAACCGGTCTGGGACGGGGAGGGGTGGGGATGTGACCGGGCCGCGTAACTCGTTTTCCTGACTGCTAGTTCTTGGCGCTGGCGGTGGAGACCGCCGGCTTGGTGTCGCCGAGCGAGACCCAGACATTGGGGTCGCTCTGTGACTGGCGCTTGACGAAGCGGTAGCCGGTCTCCGTCCAGGCAACGACGTTCTCGTTCTGATTGTCGAGAACGAACTCGCCCTTGTCGGTCTTCACCGTCAGCACCGCGTGTCCTTCGCCCTTCTTGTCCCGCACGACGGTGATGAGCAGGGCCTCCCGCGGCCATCCGGCATCGATCAGCATCTTGCGCTTCAGCAGCACGTAGTCTTCACAATCGCCGTAACCGTCGGTCGGCAGCGACCACTTCTCGATCACGCCCCAGTGCTCCTGGTCGGTCAAAGGCTTGACGGTCTCGTTGACCCAGCGATTGACCTTGACGAGGTCGCGCCATGCGGCCTGCGACATCACGATGTCGCGCGGTTGCGTCGGCGCGCCCTGGCACTGGGCGGCATTATCCGCACAGAACTCGACCCAGCCGATCGGCGCACGCGTGGTGTCGCCGAGGCTCGCGTAGAGCAGACGGCCTTCGCCGGCCTGCGCTGCCGCGCTGATCCCGAAGAGCATGGCAGCCAGTGCCAGCCCTTTCCCCTGTCCCCTGAAGTCCAACATTGCGGCCCCCGTTTCTTGTTGGGACCACATTTCGCATGGAGCTTTTGAGTTGCAGCTAAATCGGCCAAGTCAAGTCGAGACGAATGCAAGTAAAAGGCGCGATGAATTCGATCTATACTTGAATCGAATTCGACTAAAATTTGAAATGACTTCAATTGATTCAAATTTTATCTATTAACGCGGAAACGCTGGCGGAACTGTTGTTTGCGTGCGCACGCAGCCCTCGCGTTAACCCGCGCGAGGCGGTCGCCGGACACGAAAAAGGCGGCGTCCGCATCGCGGAGGCCGCCTTCAGGGCTGGAAATACAGGCGTTTTCGCGTCCTTGCGCTTTACCGCGCGGTAACGCTCTCTTCGAGAGTCTCGATCGGCTGCTCGTGCATGAACTCCAGCGCGAAGCCGTCCTCGAGGTTTCGGACCACGCGGCCCTGGACCCGGCCGAGCAGCACGATCGATTTCAGCGGCGGGCGGTTCTCCGCGGCAATGGCGGCACCGGACAGCGAGAGGTCGATGATGCGGCAGGTCATCTTGGTGCCGTCCTCGAGCGTCAGCACCGCGATCGGGTTGCGCGGCACGATACGGTCGTGGCGGCGATCCTCCGGCAGATTGAGGATGTCACGGTTGGCAAGCCAGGTCAGCTGCGCCGCCAGCTTGTCGCGCTTGCGGGGCGTCGCCCCGACCGTCATGGCGAAACCGTTGTCGATGATGCGGGTGATCTTGCCCTCGACCCGGCCGATATGGTCGAGATAGGCGACCACGCGGTCGCCGACATTGCCGATGCCGGGCGCGAGCAGCGCGAGCCCGCCGGGTGACATGTTGATCACCTGGCAGGGGAATTCCCGGCGGTCCGGCAGCATGTAGCGGCCGAGCAGGTGAACCTTCACCCGCTGGAAACGCCGTCGTTCCTCGGCGGCCGGAAGAAATTTTTTGTTCGCCAACGCCATTTTCACAACCCGACCCCCCGCCTGGCGGAGTCCGGCACGACCCTAAGGTGCACAGGGTTAATGCCGCGTTAGGATTGGGCGCGTCGATTACGGACAGACACAATGCGCTCGAAAAGCCACATCAGCGGCGGGCAGGCCAGCACCGTCAGCGCGCCGAGGTCGAGCGCCACCGCGGCCGTCCCGGCCGATTTAGCCAGCCGGCCGGCCACCGCCGGCCCCAGCATCATCGCGGCATAGAAGAGAGTGAAGAACACGCCCATGCCGATCGCCCTTGTTTCCGGCGCGAGCACGCGGGCGGCCAGGCTCATGATCGGGCCGGCCGGATGGCCGCCGATCAGGCCGATCAGGACGAGGACCGTGATCACCGCATCCGATCGCGGCAACCAGGCCAGCAGCCCGGCCACGATGAGGCTGGCCGCGGTCGCGAGCGTGAGCGGACGCTTGAAGCGGTCGGCGAGATAGCCGCCTGCTGGCACCGAGATCACCGACAGCCACATCACGAGGCTGATCGCGGAGCCTGCCGCCGCAATGCTCCAGCCGCGCTCGGCGAGCAGGGAGGGCCCGAACGAGAAGATCATGGCGAAGCCGACATTGAAGAGTCCCCAGATCAGGCCCGCGACGATCACCGCCAGCAGCGCGAGGGGATCGAGCCGGCCCGGGCCGGCCGCGCTGACCGTGGCTCCCGGCGGCGACTGATAGAGCGTGATCAGCACGATACCGATGGCCGTGAGTGCGCCCGCCGCCAGGAACACCGCGCTTGCGCCATAGGCCGTACCGATCGCCGGCAGCACCAGCAGCGAGATCGCGACGCCGGCCGGCCAGGAGTTGACGAAGATCGCCATCGCGGTTGCGATCTCCTTCCCGGCGAACCAGTCGGTGCCCATCTTGGTGAGCTGCACCGTCAGCAGCACGCCGCCGGCGCCGGAGACGAGCCGGCCCGCCATCTGCCAGCCCCAGATGTCGGTGGTGGCCATGACAAGGCTGCCCGCGGTCATCAGCAGCAGCGCTGCGATCGTCGTCCGCTTGTCACCAAGGGTGCGGCCGATCGCGCCGCCCGGCAGCGCCAGCACGATGCCGGGGGTGAAATAGAGTCCGATCAGGATGCCGATATCGGCGAGCCCTACGCCAAAGGTCTGTTGCAGCAACGGCGCGACTGCGGCCACGCTCTGGAACTGGAACGCGATGGTGAGGCGCACGACGAACAGGATCGCAAGAATGCCCCAGCGATTGCGCAACGCTTCATCTCCTCAGGCCCATCTCGAGCGTGCTGTGGGGAGGGACGAGAGTCAACCGGCTGTCTTCCTCGTCGCGCGCCCATAGAGAAGACACAGCAGCGCCAGCAGCACCGCGGCCGAGAGCCCGAGCGACCAGTGAATGCCGATCGCCGCGCCGAACAGGCCGACGGTGATGCCGCTGAAGGCCCGCATCCCGAGCCCGGCCATGTTGTAGAGCCCGACGACGCGGCCGCGGATATCGTGCGGCGCGTTCAACTGCACCAGCGCCTGCGCCATCGTGTTGAAGGACAGCTCGAAGAAGCCGGCAAAGAACAGCAGCACGATCGCGACCGGATAGATCCGCACCGCGGCGAAGCCGAGCAGCGCCACGCTCCACAGCATGGCGAGCATGATCGCGGTGCGCGGCGTGCCCTTCAGCCGTCCCCAGGATTCCAGCGCGATGCCGGCGAGCAGTGCACCTGCCGCATCGGCCGCGAGCAGCACGCTGTAGGAGACGCCGGGATCGCCGTGGCCGAGATCGCCGGCAAAGCCCGGCATCTGGGCGTGATAGGCGTTGCCGATCATGAAGGAGGTGAGGCCGGCGAGCCACGTCATTGCGGTCAGCACCGGCTGCGTGCCGATGGCGCGCATCGTCAGTACGATGTCGGCAAGGCCGCGCATGGCGAAGCGCCGTACCGCGACGCTCCTGTCGCGGACCGGCGCCCAGAACAGCCACAGCAGCATCGGCAGGTAGAACAGCGTGTTGAAGATGATGCCGTGCGAGGTGCCCAGCGTGAGCATGATGACGCCGCCGACGGCAGGTCCGACCAGGATGCCGAGATAGCGTGCCATCGCATTCAGGCGCACCGCACTCGGAAGATCCGCGGGGCCGACGAGATCGTAGAGCAGAAGCTGGTTCGGCGTCTGCCACAGCACGCCGGCGCAGCCATGGATCACCAGCAGCAGCATCGCGTGCCACATCTGGATGGTGTCGGTGATGAAGAAGAAGCCCCATCCGGCCGAGGCCACGATGAACAGCAGCATGCCGCATTGGATGATACGCCGCGGATCGAACCGGTCGGCGAGCCCGCCGACCGCGACCGAGAACAGCAGGAACGGCAGCCAGTGCGACAGCACGGCAAAGCCCCCCAGCGTCGGCGAATGGAATTTCTGGAACACCACCCAATAGCTGATCACATGCTCGATATTGTCCGCCATCATCGCCAGCACGTAGGCGATGAACTGGAGCCGGTACGGCACCGACTTCATCGCCGCGAACGATCCGGACGCGACAACAGGATTTTGGGGAAGGGGGTTCAAGCGATCACCTGGGTGGGACTCTTGCGGAGTTACACGTTCGCCGGCCGGTGCTCAAGACACTTGGGTATGTGTCCGTAGCCCGCAATCCGGGACCGCCGGCCCCGCATTCCGCAAAGCTCCATGCGGGCTACGAAGCAGCGCGTCACGCGATCTCCGTCGCCAGAAACGACCTGACCACCGCAGCAAACTCATCGGGCTTGTCATATGGCAACCCATGGCCCGCATTCGCGATCACCTCATGGCGGAGGTGTTGATTGAGCCCCTGCAGCTCCCGCGCCGTCTCGACCGAGACAACGCCATTGTCTCCGACGACAAGCAGGCTCGGGACGGCAATGGCTTTGACAAGCTCGCGATAATCCGGGTTCGGTGGCGTGAGAACCTCGAAGGCGCTGATCTCCGTCCGCAGCCGCGCATCAACGATCATGTCAAGCAGCTCGGATGAGCGGTGCGGATGCCGCCGCCGGGCCTCGGCCAGCGCCTCGTCCTTGTCCCGAGCGAGAAGCCGGCGATGCTGTTCGGCGACATCACTCTCGTAAACCTCGCGCTGGCGCCCCGGTGGCAGGAAAGTCGGATCGGCGAGGATAACGCTGCGAATGGCCGTACCCATCTCGCTCGCAACCACGGCGGCGGTCATGCCGCCCATGGAATGGCCGAGCAGGATCGGGGCAGTCAGCCCGAGCGCGTCAATGAGGCCGATGACGTCGTCTGCGAGATCGCGGTACAGATACCCGCCGGACGGTGCGCTCGACGCGCCATGTCCTCTCGCAGAGGGCATGATGACGTCGTAGCCGTCCTCGAGAGCGCGCGCCAACGGTGTCCAGCAGGCGCCGCTTCCGGTCAGGCCATGCAGCGCAATCAGCGCAGGCATGTCGTCCCCGGTCCGTAAATAATGGATGTCGATGCCATTTGCCGCGCAGGTTCGGCTCGTCCAGTTTGTCATTCGCAACGACTGTCAAAGAATCAGCGCCGACGCCATCCTACCCCAGCGCCTTGACGTAAACCGCATAGGGCACGCCCAGAATATCCGGTGCCTCGCGAACCCTGGTAAATCCCATCCGCTGATACATCGGCAATGCGACCGTCATGATCGGCGTCGTGTGCAGGGCGATGACCGGCGACCGGTCGCGCTCGGCGCGGCGCAGGCATTCTTCGGTCAATTGCCGGCCGATGCCCTTGCCGCGCGCGGCCGGATCGACCACCAGCATGCGGATGACCGGCCAGGCCGGATCGAAGAAGGCCGGCTTCGCGGCTCGCGGACCGACATAGGCGACGGCGCCGACGATCTGGCCGCCATCCTCGGCGACGATGATCTCGCCGGTCTTGGCAAGCTCCGGCATCTTCGCGACATGGGTCGTAAACAATGGCCAGTCGGAATAGTCCTGCTCGAACTGTGCGAACGCGGCCAGCGCAACGCGCACGATCGCTTCGGCATCCGCTGGCTGATAGTCACGCAGCATCGGCGCTGTCCTTGTAGCCCGGATGGAGCGAAGCGTAATCCGGGGCCACTGGTCCCGTATTCCACGCTGCGCCATGCGGGCTGCGAGCCATCTCATCCTAACCCAGCGTCCGGGTGCAAGCCATTTACGGGTTTGTGCGAGTCGTCAGTATTGACACTTGGCGGCCGCCGAGCCACCTTTCTTTCAGGTGGATACGACCTGCCGCTTGCACCCTTTACGGGATGGTGAACGTATCGCATGCATCGTCTTGGCCCCTTTGCCGAACAACGGGTCAGCAACGCAAGCACTGGCTTCCCGAAGTGTTCAAGCAAAGGAGTAAGCCATGCGCGACTATCGCGATGCTAAAGCTATGGCGCGCACGCTGCGCGCCTCTCTCGCCTCCAAAGGTCTCAAGATTTCGGTCGCCGAAAGCCTTGAGCTGACCGCCGAGCTGTTTGGCTTGGCTGACTGGAATACGCTTGCTGCCGCGATCCGGCGCGAACCGCCGGCGTTTGACACGGCCTCGGCTCAGCCACCGCGTGCGAGCATCAAGTGGCCTTCGGGATTTACCCGCGAGCTCGATCTGACTCTGAACAGGGCTCTCACTTACGCCAAAGCGCGAAAGCACGAGTTTGCGACGCTGGAGCATCTCTTGCTTGCGCTGCTGGACGATCCGGATGGCTCGGAAGTGATGAAGGCCAGCGAGGTTGACCTCGAAGCCCTGAGGCGAACCACAGTCTCCTATATCGATGATAAGCTGAGCACTTGGGTGATGATCCGCGACGAGCGCGACACGACGCCGACGGTTGCATTTCGACGTGTGGTGCATCGTGCGACCGTGCGCAGCCTGAAACGTGAAACGAGCGGTCTGGACGTGTTGGCGACCATGTTCAGCGAAACTGCAAGTCCTGCGGTTTGGCTCCTGAGCGAGCAGGGCATGACCGGCGAAGGTCTCGAGAGAGCGCCTCCTCGCGCCAGTTGAGAGAACAGTGAACCTTCTGCCCCGGTGCATTTGAGGTATGCACCTTGGTATTTGCAACGCCCCACGGCTGTCATAGGCTGATCGTCGGCCGCACCAATCAATCATAACAAGCACGCCGCGAGGACACACCCATGGACCAGATCCGCGTCTGCACTCACGCAGGGCCGGGCTCGGAGCCCGTCATCAAGACCGTGCCATGGCCAAAGGTCGGCCGGAAGGCCGCGCTGATCAAGGTCGGCGCCTGCGGCGTCTGCGGCACCGATCTGCACATTCTCAAAGGGCATTGGCCGAAGCCGTTACCCTGGCCGTTCACGCTCGGCCACGAGCTCGGCGGAATCATCGTCGAATGCGGCGACGAATTCACCGAGGACTTCATGAGCAAACCGCTGAAGGTCGGCTCGAAAGTGATGATCCCGCCGCTGATGCCCTGCGGGCACTGCTATTACTGCATCCATTATCCGCAGACCGCCAACAAGTGCCTGACGCCGGTCTATTACGGCCGCTATCTCGGCTTCGACAAGGCGCCGCACATGTGGGGCGGCTGGGCCGAATATGTCTATGTCGATCTCGAGATGCTGCCGGGCACCAAGATCTACAAGCTGCCCGACGACATGTCGCTACGGCTGGGCGCGCTCTCGGAGCCGCTGACCTCCTGCATCCGCGCCTTCAACCGCGCCAATCGCGCCGGTGGTTTTTCCTGGGGCGACACGGTGGTGATCCAGGGCTCGGGTCCGATCGGCATTCTCGCGGTCGCGGCCGCCAAGGAGATGGGGGCGGGGCGCGTGATCTGCGTCGGCGCGCCGGAAGAGCCGCGGCTCAAGCTCGCGCGCGAGTTCGGCGCAGAGGCGACGGTGAACATCGAGGAGATCAAATCGCCGCAGGAGCGCATCGCGCGCGTCCGCGAGATCGTAGGCCACTTCGGCGCCGATCTCGTGATGGATTGCTCGGGACATCCGACCGCCGGCCCCGAAGGCATCGAGATGCTGCGCGACGGCGGCACCTATGTCGAGATGGGTCAGTTCACCGATGCCGGCTCGATCGAGACCTCCTGGCACCGCATCTGCACCAAGGACCTCAACGTGGTCGGCTCCTGGGGTTTTACCGGCAACGATCTGCCGCTCGGCGTCGACATGCTCTACCGCACGCGCGACAAATATCCCTGGCTGAAGATGCAGACGATCTATCCTTTCACGGAAGCGGGCGTCGCGCAGGCGGTGAGGGATGCGATGGCGATGAAGACGGTGAAATCGACCATCGTGCCGTGGCCGGAATTGGTGGACTAGACAATGCCGTCCATTCCACGCGATCTCGCAGCGTTCCTGGTCGAAGCCAAGCGGCGCACCTATGCGGGGCTCGACGACGACGCGACCGTGGCCGCGCCGCTGCTCGCCGGCTCCAAGCAGCTTGAGCATCGCGCGCCGCCTTATGCCTATCGCGATATCTATTTCGGGATGGGGTTTTTCGTTGGCCAAGAGACCGTGTCACGGGATGACGGTGTCATCTGGTCGATGAGCTACAGCGGCGGCGCCCGCGCGGACATCACGGATCGGTCCACGCTGCTCGAGATCTACAAATTCCCGCGCCAGGCGCTGTTGGGCGTAAGGGTCGAGGAGCCTTATCGGGGACCGCGCCTGTTCGAGCAGGCAGGCATGGTCTACCGCAACGAGGTCGAAGGTACGCTCGATCGCTTCCACGGCATCGAGACGATCGCGCGGCATGATGGCCCGCCGCTGTACGAGCTGCGCTATAGCGGTGGTTTATTGCGATAATTCTTGAACCTTGTAGCCCGGATGGAGCGCAGCGCAATCCGGGTTCTCGCCCGTGGCTCCCCGTATTCCGCTACGCTTCATACGGGCTACGAGCCAGAGTTTGGAATGAACGACGAGATGACAGACAAACAGACACCTGAAACAAACTGGCGCCCCCCCTTCCACGCCATTCGCGCGATCGACTACACCGTCATCTTCGTGCGCGACATGGCGGCGATGCGCCGGTTCTACGAGGGCGTTCTCGCCTTTCCGCTGTTGCGCGAGCTCTCGCCGAACTGGATCGAATACGGCCTGGGCGGCAATACGCTGGCGCTGGCGAGACCGAGCCGAACCGCGGCCGACGCGCCGACACCGGCGGGCAGCGCCTCACTGCAACTGGCCTTCAAGGTGTCCGCGACCGAGGTCGATCAATGTGCCGAAGAACTGGTGCGGCAGGGCGTGGCGCTGCTGTCACCGCCGACCAACCAGTCGTTCGGACATCGGACGCTGTTCTTTCGCGATCCCGACGGCAATTTGCTGGAGGTCTATGCCGAGATCTGAGGCGCCTAACCCGTCCTATTCGTGAGAGTGCGGCTTTTGGGCCCGATTGATGCGGCCGCACATCTTGTCTGACGAGGCGCACAGGATTGCCTTCGGCTTTTCGCCGCCTGACGACC
>NZ_JASAUS010000176.1:0-12831 GCF_029953005.1 Bradyrhizobium sp. Mp27
CCCATGTCGGACCAGGCGCGCTCGACCGTCGGGCAGCGTCAGATTGGCCGTGCTGGCCAGAAACGCGCCAACCTCGATCTCGATCGCCCTGGCAAGCAGGTCCCGCGCGCCCGCTCGAACGATATCGGTCAGTGGATCATCAACCGCGGACGGCTGACGGAAAGCAAGAACATTGGTAGTCTCGGTCATGGCGTATCGCTCTCCTCAAGAGGTTCTGGCAGGCTCGTCACCCGCCTCGATACGCCGCCTTCCTCACACCGTCATCACCCAGATTCCGCCATAGCTCGTGATCCGACCCGCATAGTCCCAGAGAAGCCAACTTAACGCTTGATGTTGATGCAGCCGCATGACTTGTGACGCAACTAGCGCCATAAGGGCTAGAACGAACCACCATATTAACGGTTGCGTAATGGAGCGATTATTCGCGCGCTCTTTAGAATTGCCGGAGGAGCGTTCTTCCATGCTCGCCTGTAGATTACCTGCGGCTTGAACCTAAGACAGTTGGAACGAAGCGTCCATGCCGGTATCGTTGGTTGTCCGCCTCTGATGACCGCTTAGGGTCAAAAGCAGCAGTGGGCGCCAAGCTGTATCGGCGTCCGGTTTGCCCTGACAGCCGACATGACACGCGCTCAATTGACCTTCGGCTAAGGGCCATAAGCGAGCGCGGCAAAACATGCCAGCGCATGCTCCGGCAAATGCTATTGGTCCACGCCTGGGCGGGGTTAACGCTGCGCCGGCGAGCCAGAAAGTCCTTGACGCAACAGAACACCACGGATTTGGATCGGTCGGAAGACCTTGATTGGACGATGGACGGAGCCGACCCGTGGGATTTTTGCTGAGAATTATGCTCGTAACCGCTCTCGTGAACCTTGCTCCAGCCGTGGCCCAGGCGCCGAAGAAAGCCGTCGCTTCTCCTGCCTTGCAGAAGGAATTCGATGGCTTCATCGAGAAGTTTCGCGCGGCGCTGAGGACAAACGATTCCGCCGCCGTCGCCGGTATGACACGATTGCCGTTCATGAACGACAGCGCAATTCGCGACGCCGCGCAATTTCGCGCCAAGACCTATCCGACCTCGTTCACGCCGAAAAATCGCGCGTGTATCCAGCGCGGCAAGGCCGTCTACGATCGCGATCAAGAGAACAATGACAATTACTTCGTCTTCTGCGGCGAGCTCATCTTCGTCTTTACCAAGACGCCGGCGGGATTCCTTTTTACGGACGTCGGCGCGAATGACTGATCAGGCAACAATGCTATCCACTGCCGTCGGACGTATGATCGGTCGCGTCGCTCAGCGATATATTGGATACAGCAACCTAGGCGATGGGCCGACTCATCAACGGAAAGACTCGCCGCGAGCACAACGAGTCGGCTCAGCCCCCCATTAACGGACATGCATACGGACAGCGGCGACTTCGCCTTCGGGTCACACCCGGAAGAACTCGAGCTGAGAATATCAAGTCTGCTTCACCCCCAAGGAGCGGACATCTAGCGGACATGCCGGGTCGACCGCTTGGGGCCACAAGCGGACCATCTGACCCAAATTACGAACAGAAGAAGAGCCCAGCTGTGGTGGGCTAGGCTCTCGTTCAGCGATTGATGGCCGCCTCAACAACCATCCTTACGGCGACATCGGGTTCAGGATCATTTGATTTCCCAGGACGTGTTGTGCGGGATGTCCATCGCAAAATAATCGCCAGAGCCAGCCAGCGCAGGCATAGCTATGCACGCAAATGGTTCGCTTCCGGTGATGCCCTTATACTTACCGGTGCCGCCGGTGATGATATGCGTTCCACAATCCATCTTCGGCTGGACCTTGTCGAGGTCTCGAGTATCGAAGGTCGAGAAAATCTTGTCGCCGTCGCTGTCGGCGAGCACGCAGGCGCCGTCAATGTATTTCTTGTCTCCGGACGCGACGTTCAGCGCCAGGCAGCGTGCTGACATCTTGTCCAGCATCTTCTCTCCCTTCATGTTTTGAGTGGTCCCGACCGCCTCCAGCGTAGTGGCCTTGCCGAGTTCGGCGGTGTCAATGCTCATCAAGGGCCGAAAAATAAAGTGCGTCACATAAGGAGTAGTCCCCTTCTTTTCGATCGGCTCTCCCGCGACAGCCGCGGGGGCAAAGGACACGAGCGCTGCAGCAAAAGCCGTTGCTTTGGTGAGTCTTATCGCTGCGATGACTGTGGGGGCTATGCGCACGTTGATGGAGTTCATGAGTGCCTCCTTAGATCAAGCGGCGGTTCAGGTCTCCGCCGTGAACTGCCGCGAGTTGAAATCGACCTGCGTATGCTTTCTCCTGTCAAATCGAGTTTGCACGCCGGCGCCGAGCGTCAACGTGATGATGCTTTCTTGATGCTTCGCCTTGGACTGACGAAGTATGTGGGGATGGTGGCTCCAATCATCGGTTTTGACCTCAATACAAGGCTCGACCGAACGACCTGGAATATTGGCATAATAGCGTGGAACGCGGCGAACGTCAGCGTCATGCCCGGAATACGCAGCGCGCACTGTCAGCTGTCCTGACCGAATGCGCTGTGAAAAACGCAATTCTCCGGTTGTTCGGATGTCGCTCGGGGCACATGGGGCAGCGACTCTGTGCCGCTCTTCATGCTTTGCGTCGTTCCGCTTGCAACTCAGGAGCTGAGCATTGAGTCTCGTCGATTTCCACGGCCACCAATATCCGTAATGTCCGCTTCGGGGTCACGAGGGGTCGTTCGCTCTGAGCGCGGGAATGCCGACTAACGGCCAAGAACGGACATCCCACTTCGAAACCTGCTACTGCAGCGTCCGCTTGAAGAAGGCGACGATGTCGCGATCGAAGCGCTCATGAAACGCAGGGCGGTCGAAGCCTGGCTTGCTCGTGCAGATTGCAGGCATGCGGGTTGCCAGGTCCGCGGAGCACGGCTTCAGAAAGTCGTAGTGCCCGGCGTCAGCGACGACGTGCGTCTCGGGTGGCGTCGGCAAAGCGAGCCGAACGGCTTCCGCATAATAGGGGTGTGGTAGCACTTGATCATCCTCGGCCCGCCAGAGCTGTACCGGCTGGAGGACAGCCGCCAGACCGTTGGTCCCGAAGGCAAAACCGAGAGCGGGCGCGGCGGAGACCACCGCCTTGATTCGCGGATCGTGGGTCCAGACGATATTGGTATCCGGCAGCAACGGGTGCTCTGCCATGATCTGACAGTCTTCGAAGGCGGGATGCGCCTTGCAGTGACTCGGAAGGGTCCGAAGGTCCGGCTCGCCGCCGGCGGCCGCTAGCACCGTCAAGCCGCCAGCCGAGAAGCCGAACGCGCCAACGCGATTGGCATCGATGCGCCCGTGGTTGCTCCACGCGCCCAGCATGTAATCCGTGAGCAGCTTCAATTGCCGTGGCCGTTCCCAGATTTCGGTAGGACGGCTTTGGTCGCGCCAGCTATCGCCATTATGCGTAAGAGCGGCGACGACGAACCCTGCATTGGCCAGGGCCGTGGCGGTGTCGAGGTGCCCGGCATAGGAACCTCCGTGACCGTGCGATATGACCACCAGCGGAAGACCGGTGCCCTCAACCGGCGCGTCGCGGGCGACCATCTGTTGATCAGTCTCGACCGCCTCCAGCTTCGGGGTCATCGTGGTCGGATACCAGACGCCCACCTCGACAGGTGGGCCTTGCGGATCGTCGATGCTGAAATGCCGGAACCCGACCGCGGCGTCGGCCCGGCCGGCGATGACTGCGATGAGTACGGCGAAAAAATATGCAATCGTGTAGCGCATGGGAACCTCTCGGCCATTGGGGCGCCAAGGATCCAGCAAACGGCACCGGCCTGCGCCAGCAATTGTTCGCCAACGGGCGAATGGGTTCGCCGGCGGGCAAACCGCCACTATAATGGCCTTATGAGTGAAGCGCGCCGGAGTGACTTTCTGCGGGATTGGGCCGTTGACCTCGCGATCGCGAGCGTCTGCGCCATCTTTTTCGGCCTGATCGGACCGTTTGGCAGCTATCTGAACGGACCGACCTGGCAGCGCGTGGTGTTTCAACTCGCTTGCTTCTTACCCGGAATCCTCCTTTTCGGATCGCTCATCCGGGTGGTGCTGCGGCTCCGCCTGAACCCGGCGATGACCTGGATGTCGATCTTCCTCGGCGTCGTCATCCTGAACGCGCCATTCCAGATCTGGGTCGTGTCGATCGCCGTATCGATATGGCCTTTCCTGAAAATCTTGCGACCACTCGATTGGTACTTGCAGGGGCTGATCACCGCCTTGCCGATTGTGCTGGGTTTCACCCTTCTCATGCAGGCCCGGTTACATCGCCGGCAACAGGCCAAGGAAGCCGGCGAAGCGCCGCCAACTGCTTTCGGGTTACTCGGTGCGCCACCTTCCGCGGTGCTTTGCCTGCAGATGGAGGACCACTATGTACGCGTCCATACCGCCGGCAACTCTCGCCTTGTACTGGCGACGCTCAACCAGGCGATGATGGCGCTCGAAAATGCCGATGGCCTGCAGGTACATCGCTCCTGGTGGGTCGCGAGGAAGGCGGTTGTGCGGGCCGTTACCGAGGGCCGCAATCTGCGACTGCAGCTCGTCAATGGAATCACGGCCCCCGTCGCCCGGTCAGCCGTCGCCATTGTGCGGGAGGCGGGCTGGTTGACGAACGAGAGTTCGACGGCCTTGCCCACTGCCCAGACCAACGTTTAAGCTGATTTCCTGGAGCGGTTCCCTGATCTGATGCTGAGATTTTCTTAGGATTACTCAACCGACGGGGCAGGCCGTGATGGCCGAGCAAGGCCTACGAGCCGTCTATGAGTCGAACGGGTGGGAGATCGATCTTACCCAGCGTGAGTTGCGGTCCCGAGGTGTTTCCGTTCCGATCGGGAGCCGCACATTCGAGATTCTGGAGATTCTGGTTCAGTCGGGCGGCGAGCTTGTCAACAAGCGCGACCTTATCGATCGGGTGTGGCCGGTTGTGACGGTCGAAGAAAACACGCTCCATTTTCATATATCCGCCATTCGCAAGGCGCTCGGCGCCGATCGGGAGTTGTTGAAGACGGTGTCCGGCCGCGGCTATCGCCTGCTCGGCATCTGGACCGTGCGGCCAGCAACCGGACCGGGACATCCACTCTACCCGAAGGAAAGTGCATCGGCGCAGCCATTAGCGTCGACCAACCTGCCGCGGCCGGCTTCGGCGTTGATCGGTCGCACCGCCGAGGTCGAGGAAATCTCGAAGCTTGTCCGTGCCCGCCGGCTCGTCACCCTGACCGGGGCAGGGGGGATCGGCAAGACACGGCTCGCACTCGCGGTCGCCCGTGAACTGCTGCCGCATTTTCCAGAGGGCGTGTGGCTGGCCGAGTTCTCGCCGCTCGCTGATCCCAGTCTGGTTCCCATAGCGCTCGCTGTCGCGATCGGGCTCAAGTTCGGCGGAGGTGAAATTTCGACGCAGCGCGTGGCGCTGGCACTGGCGGCGCGGCGCTTGTTGGTGGTGATGGACACCTGCGAGCACGTGATCGACGCCGCGGCGAGGATGGCTGAGGGCGTGCTGCGAGCCGGATCCTCGGCTCAAATCATCGCAACCAGTCGCGAGCCGCTCCGGGCCGAGGGGGAGCAGGTCTACTGGGTGCAGCCGCTCTCGATTCCGACGGCGGACGCGGACGATCTCCTGGAATACGGCGCCGTCAGACTATTCATCGAACGTGCACGGGCAACCGAGCCAGGGGCGGTTCTGGATGGTCATCGGGCAAAGACGATCGCGGCGATTTGCCGGCGTCTTGATGGCATACCGCTCGCGATTGAAATGGCGGCGGCACGTGTCACGGCACTCGGTGTCGAAGAACTCGCCGCTCACCTTGACGATCGCTTTCAGCTGCTGACCGGAGGGCGAACGGCGCTGCCGCGGCACCAAACTCTGCGGGCGACGTTCGATTGGAGCTACGAGCTACTGACTGAGCCTGAGCTGGTGCTCCTCCGCCGGCTGGCGGTCTTCGCCGGCGCCATAGACCTGGAGGCGATCTGCGCGGTGGTAACGGGCGCCGGGATCGCTTTACCGGAAGTGGTCGACGGAATTTCCAGTCTGGTTTCGAAGTCGCTCGTTGTGGCAGAAATCGATGCCACCGCGGCGCGCTACCGCTTATTGGATACGACCCATACGTATGCCCTTGAAAAGCTCGGCGAGAGCGGGGAACGGGAACGGCTCGCACGTCGCCATGCCGAATATTACCGGGACTTGTTCGAGCGGGCTGAAGCGGAGCTGGAGATGCGCCCCACGGTCGACTGGATGGGCGACTATGGACGGCACATCGACAACCTGCGCGCGGCGCTGGGTTGGGCCTTTTCACCCGGCGGTGACGTGCAGATTGGCGCGGGGCTGACCGCGGCCGCAGTACCCCTATGCGTCCACTCGTCGTTGCTGGAGGAATGCCGTGGCCGCGTGGAGCGGGCGATCGCCGCCCTTGGGGCTGCCGTCAATGGCGACGCGCGCCTCGAGATGAAGCTGCATACCGCGCTCGGTACGACCCTGATATTTGTCACCGACGCGAAAATTCCCGCGCTCGGCGAAGCCTGGACAAAGGCGCTGGAGCTTGCAGAGAGGCTTGACGATGTCGAGCACCAATTGCGGTCGCTGCTGGGCCTGTGGTTCTTTCACCGGGTTGCCGGCCGCCTTCGCGCCTCCTTGACCGCCGCGCAACGATTCAGCGCCCTTGCGGCAAGCCGGTCAAATTCCAACGATCGGCTGATCGGTGAGCGATTGATCGGCATCTCGCAGCAATGCCTCGGCGATCAACCAAGCGCGCGGTATCACCTCGAACGCATGCTCGCGCACTATGTTCCTCCCATCCAAACGTCGCGGATCAGCCGTTTCCGGAGCAACCAGCGGGTGACCGCCGGCGCCTTTCTGGGCCGGACCCTATGGCTGCAGGGATTTCCGGATCGCGCAATGCGCGTCACCGAAACATACCTGCATGAGGCAGCTGCCAGCAGACACGTCAACTCGGTGTGTTACATCGTCGCCAACGCAGCATGCCCGATCGCGCTGTGGAGCGGCGATATGGATGTCGCAGACCATTACGTGGCAAGGCTGATCGACCTTTCGACCAGGCATTCGCTGATGCGCTATGTTGCCTTTGCCCGCAGCCATCAAGGACTGCTTGCGATCAGGCGCGGAGATACCCCCGGCGGATTGCCGCTGCTGCGGTCAGGCATCGACGAACTCGGCGACGAAGTCAACGCATCGCATCGCTATTTCCTGTTCGTTGGTGAGATGGCGGAAGGCTTGGGGCGCGTCGGGCAAGTGGGCGAAGGACTTTCGGTGGTACACGATGCGATCGCGCGTGCAGAGGAGACCGAAGAACGCTTGAGCATCGCCGAGCTGCTGCGCATCAAGGGCGAACTGCTGCTGTTGCAAGGTGCGCCCGGCGCCGCGGCGACGGCCGAGGATCAGTTTTACCAGGCGTTGAAGTGGGCGAGCCTGCAAGGCGCTCTGTCCTGGGAACTACGCGCCGCCACAAGCTTGGCACAGTTGTTTCGCGATCAGGACCGACCGGCTGACGCGAAGGCGCTGCTACAACCGATTTACGACCGGTTTATCGAAGGTCTCGACACCGCCGACCTTAAGCGGGCAAGAGGTCTCTTGCGTGATCTCAGTTAAACCAATCTCCGTTCTCTAGGGGAGCGCAGGTCGGTGCCACCGCCAGGCCCAGCATGTTCACTCCCATCAGCCCAAACGAGATGAGCACTGCTGGCTTGCGGCGATAAGGTCGCGAAGCGATGTAGACAGCAAATATGGAGAACAGACGAAGTCGTAGATTGCATAGGACGCCGGAGGGCGATCCAGGGTCGGCACCGGGCTGATCTGTGCTAGGCTTCTTCAACGCATGGTTGGTTTTGGCGGAGGCGATTGTGAGGCGACGTGAGTTCATCACGCTCCTCGGGGGCGCGGCGGCAATCCGACCACTCGGCGCGCATGCGGAGCGTCCGCCAGAGCGCATCCTCTATTTCACATGCTCCGCCGGCTATCGGCATGATGTCATACCACTTTCTAAGGTTATCCTGACCCAGCTCGGAAGCAATTCGGGTGTCTTTGAAGTCACTGCAACGGAAGACACGTCTGAATTTTCTACCGACAACCTCGAGCGCTACGCGGCGGTGATGTTCTACACGTCAGGAGAACTTCCGATGAACGACGCGCAAAAGCGAGCTCTTCTCAACTTTGTGCGCTCGGGCCGCGGGTTCCTCGGCGTTCATTCGGCGACGGACACATTCTACACCTGGCCGGATTATCTCGATCTGGTCGGCGGCTACTTTAATGGTCATCCCTGGCATCAGGCCGTGAAGATCGAGGTGGTTGATCCTGGCGATCCCCTAGTGGCTTTTCTCGGGAATTCGTTGCAAGTCGAGGACGAGATCTACCAAATCAGCGACTTCGACTATCGTGGTTCGCGCGTGCTCCTGCGCCTCGACCCAAGCTCGGTGGACCTTGGCAAGACCGGCGTACATCAACGATTCTATGGCTGGCCTCTCACCTGGACCCGATTCTATGGCGAGGGACGAGTATTTTATTCGGCGCTAGGCCACGAGCCGTCAGTTTGGCAGGACGCCCGCTACCAGCGAATTCTCACGAACGCTATCCTGTGGTCTGTGCGAAGGTCGCCCTAGTAGACGCCGCGGCACTTCGCATTTGCGCCACCGCCGGATTCGTTGGGTGGTGTCCGTGCCAGAGGTTCGGACCGTCTTGGTCTGCGAGTTCCGCTCCGGGTCAAGATGCGAAGAACTCGGAGTGAGCAAAATCAGTCCGCTCCACCCCCCCAAGCGAACCTCGATGAAAGGTGTCGTCACTTCGCTGATGGGCCATAACCGGTCGTGAGCAGCCGCGGCAACTCTGGATCGTTATTCGATCACCTCGTCGGCGCGGGCGAGCAGCATGTCGGGCACCGTAAGACCAAGTGCCTTTGCAGTCCTTAGATTGACGACGAGGTCGAGCCGGGTCGGGAACTCAAAGGGTAAATCGGCCACGGGGGTGCCTTTGAGTATCTTGTACACATAGGTCGCAGCGCGATAATTGCATGCCCGAAGATCAATTCCATAGCTAATCAGCCCGCCCGCATCCACGAGTTCGCGGTGTCCATAAAGGGTCGGGAGCCGAGTTGCCGCTGCGGCAGCGGCGATCTGAGCCCGATCCAAGAGTAAGAAGTTCGCCTGCAGAACGATGACGACATCAACGTGCTCCGCTTTAAGCCTTCTGAACGTGGGTTCAACATCCTCGGTTCTCTGAACATCCGCACCGACGATCTTGATTTCAAGTTTCGCGGCGGTGGCGTTGATTTCGTCCCACTGCGGAGCTGCCTTGATGTCGCTCGTGTCATTTACGATTCCGACTTTTTGCGCGCCGGGAACGATTTGCCGCGCGATCTCAAGCTGCTTTGCAGGCAATCCACGCACGTAGGGCATGATGCCGGTCAGGTTGCCAGTTGGACGGCGAAGATCGTTTTCCGACAATCCAAACGCGGTCAGGTTTCCCAACGCTGCAACAACGATCGGGATGGTTGATGTTGCCTGCTTGGCGGCAAGCGCATTGGCGCTGGCGGCGGCAAATATGACATCGGGGCTGAGCTGAACCACCTCCCTCGCTACCTCTGGTAACTTCTCGGTAGACGCGGCAAGTCGGAACGCTATGTCAAAATCGCGCTCCTCGATGTATCCGAGTTCTTGCAGCCCCCTCAAGAACGATGGCCAGGCTGCGTAACCTTTGCGCTGAGCTGGCGTACCCGATCCAAATGTGCCGATAACGGGCCGTTTCCTCGGAGTCTGGGCTCGTGCGACATACGGCCACGCAATCGCTGCGCCGCCAAATAGCGTGACGAACTCGCGCCGTCTCATGTGTCCACTCCGGGCCCAGGAGAGGGAAACTTGTCGCGACAAATCATAGCACGCTGAGAGGGGCGGGGCTACTTTCGTGACGTCTGTTGGGCAGCTGTCGAGGTGTGTTTCGGGTCAGAAAGCGAAGAACTCAGAGCTAGTAAAGTCAGTCCACCTTACACCCCACCAAGCGGACCTCAATGAAAGGTGTCGCCACTTCGCGGATCGGCCAGAAGCTGACAAGTACCTCAGCTTTCCAGGAGCTGTACTCGGTCTTGCTGGTAGGAAATCCCGCGCCAGGCCCAGCATGCTCACTCCCATCAGCCCAAACGAGTTGAGCGCTGCTGGCTTGCGGCGATAAGGTCGATGCACTCCGACTTAGGCGGCTATTCCGGCACGACCAGGGCCTTGTTCGTGCGCAGCGCGCTCATCACCTTCGGATCGAGTTTGAGATGGGCTTGCACCAGTCCCGCCGGTGTTGCCGCCATCCAGGTATCGAGAGAGAAATCGATAAAGCGGTCACTTTTGAACGTCTCGAGAAATCGAAAGCTGGTCGAGCCGGTATTCTCGAGATAGTGGCCCATCGCCACCGGGACGTAACCAACGTCGCCGGCCTGCAGATTAAATGTGCGCGCCTGCCCCTGGCCGGCAAACACACCCATGCGCGCCTGTCCCTCGATGACGTAGAGCCACTCGTCTCCGTTAGGGTGCCAGTGCACCTCGCGCAATCCGCCAGGTTCGAGTTCAACCAGGGCCGCTGCGGTCGTGGTGCTGATTGGAAACAAACGGGAATCGGTGATCCGCACCGTTCCGCCCTTCGTCTTGATGGGCACCTGCTCCATCATCCGCCACGTGTAGCTCGTCTCCGACGCCTTTGCGCCCGATATGGCTTCTGATCCGAGCGGCCCCGGCAACGGGGCCAGGAAAATATAACGCTCGCTTTCATCGGGGGTGTGGCCGAACAACGAGGCAGGCACTCCGAAATTCTTGCCCAGCACATCGGTCGGTATGCGCTTGAACCAGTCGTTGAGCAGGAAGGTGTTGTCCTCGTCGAAATCGCCATCGTCGAACACGAGAAGAAATTCGCAGCCGTCGGGGCCGAGGCCCTGGATCGAGTGCGGGGTTCCGCCCGGGAAGAACCAGAGATCCCCGACGCCGACGTCATCGACGAAATAGCGTCCTTCGGAATCGACGGCCGTCACGCGAGCCGTGCCATAGAGCATGTAGGCCCACTCTGACGCCTTATGCCAATGCAGCTCACGCACACCGCCCGCGTTCAGGCGCATATTCACGCCGGCCATGGACTTGGCAATGCCCAGCTCACGCTGCGTGACCTGGCGGGTCCAGCCGCCCGGCTCAAGCCGCATATGGGCATCCGAGAACGAGAAGCGCAGGTTCGGCAAGGTGCCATGATCGGTCGACGGCGGTACCAGCAGATCCGGGTTCTGCCGATCCCGCATGAGATTGCGCGGACCGGGATCGGTGCCGCCGTGACCCGGTCGCTGTGGCTGAGGAATCGCGTCGCCCGTGGTTTGCGCGTGCGCCAGCCCAACGCTCGTTAGAAGACCTCCGGTAGCTGTCGCTGCCAACATATGGCGACGAGAAATGGAATCCATGCTCGGTTCTCCCATGATTCCAGGCTACGATGCTTCTGCGCACGACACCTGCGCCTGACGTCTCCGAGCGTCGTCCGGTGGAAGCGGTTCACACTATCAAAGCAGTACACTTCGATATTTCTCGTTAGCACGAGTTCCAGCGGCTTCCGGCAGGGCGAGCGCCAACGTTGGCACTGTCCGCCTCGATGCTTCGATAACCGTATCGGTTTTCGAACCAGGCCGTGAACCCATAGATCGGCCGAGGCGACGGCTCGCGAGAGTCCGTTAAGTTCCGGTAGCGATCAAATTCCGCATCGAACCGGAATAACGCGATGGGCTACAAGCGGACTTCGGATTCGGATCCGACCTTTTATGGTGCGATCGCTTCTACAACGATCTGTCAGCCAACCCCGCTGCGATCGACGAAAGAAGCGGGATCACTATGCGGCGCTCTATGCTCGTGCGGGTGCCATCCACGATGCCTTTAGCGGACAGTTTGCTGCCTTCACTAAAGACGGCGAGGACAACAAAGCGCTGTTCGCGAAGACTGGAAAATTGCCGATGCCGGTCTCGGCTAACGGTGGCGATCACTCCGTCGGCACATTGATGAACTCCGACTTGGCCGATGTCGCGAGCGCTGCCAAGGGTGCTGTCATAACCAATGCGGGCTTTTTGCCTAATTGTCTCCAGAACTGCTTGAGGTCAGCTTTGGGTTAAAAGCAGTCCTCGGCTGAACCGATCGGGCAGGTCAGCTATGGGCCATAACCGGACATCAACCAGCGAAGGACCGTGGGTCTCACAGCACTGGCGTACACTGCATGTCTGCTCCAACGATGAGTGGCCCGTTGTAGGCGGTTCGCAAATCAGCGATGGCGGCATCGAGTTCAAACAGACCGAAATGACTGACGATGAGCTGCTTGACCGCAGCCTCTTGGGCAACGCGCCCGACGACTGCCGGTGTTGCGTGCAAGGGAACATTCGCACCGGGCGCGATTGCAAGATGCATGATCAGGAGGTTCGCGCCCTTTGCGAATTCGACGAAGCCTGGATCGGTGCCGTTTTGGTCGGAGCTAAACACGATCGACACATTTCCGGTCTGCACGCGATAGGCCAAGGTTGGCATATTTCCATGCGGGATTTTCCGTGCCGTGACTGTTGTTCCCTCGCGCTGCAAAACCACCGATGGATCGCCTTTGACAGCGTCAATCACTCCGACATCAAGTCGAACGCCACCCGCCACAACGCGCCCTATATCGGGCCGCACGCCGCTGCCCCCGTATGAGCCGCCTAACGTCGATCCGAGCACTGGAAAGAGCTATGGCGGAATCTGGGTGATGACGGTGTGAGGAAGGCGGCGTATCGAGGCGGGTGACGAGCCTGCCAGAACCTCTCGAGGAGAGCGATACGCCATGACCGAGACTAC
>NZ_JASAUS010000177.1:0-12704 GCF_029953005.1 Bradyrhizobium sp. Mp27
TGATCGCCGTCGCCCGCAAGCTGCTGACCATCCTCAACGTCATGATCAGGACGAAAACACCATGGCAACCCGCTTGACAGCGAACACAGTCGCTCACCCGTCTCGCCGCTGTCGCGGCGAGCCACCCTCTCCCGCAAGGGGAGAGGGAAAAGCGGCGCCCCGCTATTCACATCCCCACCCCCTCGACGAACCCACCCCCACGGCTTACCTGTGATGCCGTGCCGCCCCGCATCCTCAAAATCCCGGCCGAGCCGGCCACGCTGCTGCCCGACCGCTTCCAGGCGTGGTTCGCGGCCCGCGGCTGGTCGCCGCGTGAGCATCAGCTCGCGCTGCTGGACAAGGCGCGCGAGGATCGTTCCGCACTGCTGATCGCGCCCACCGGCGCCGGCAAGACACTGGCGGGATTTCTGCCGACGCTGGTGGAGCTCTCGACGCAGCCGGTCGGACGGGACGGAAGGGCGAAGCAAAGCCTCGTCTCCACCGGCCGCGATGTTCGCCGCAGCGATGGCCTGCACACGCTCTACATCTCGCCGCTGAAAGCGCTCGCCGTCGATATCGCCCGCAATCTCGAGCGGCCGATTGCGGAGATGGGGCTGCCGATCAAGGTCGAGACCCGCACCGGCGACACGCCGGTGTCGCGGCGGCAGCGCCAGCGGCGCTATCCGCCCGATATCCTGCTGACGACGCCTGAGCAGGTGGCGCTGCTTCTCTCCTCCGACGACGCACCGTTCCTGTTCTCCTCGCTGAAACGTATCGTGCTCGACGAGCTCCACGCGCTGGTGACGTCCAAGCGCGGCGATCTGCTTTCGCTGGGGCTGGCGCGGCTGTGGCGACTGGCGCCGCAGTTGCGCGCGATCGGCTTGTCGGCGACCGTGGCAGAGCCGGACCAGCTTGCGCGCTTCCTGGTGCCGCAGCCCGGCGGGAAGCAGGCGGCCGCCGACATTGTCGTCGCCGGCGGTGCCGCGCCGCCGCTGGTCGAGATGCTGGATACGCGCGAACGCCTGCCCTGGGCGGGCCACGGCGCGCGCCACGCGCTTCCCGAAATCTACGAGCTGATCAAGGCGAACAAGACCACGCTCGTCTTCGTCAACACCCGCAGCCAGGCCGAGATGCTGTTCCAGAATCTCTGGAGCATGAACGACGACAACCTCGCGATCGCACTGCATCACGGCTCGCTCGACGTCGCCCAGCGCCGCAAGGTCGAGGACGCGATGTCGGCGGGCAGACTGCGCGGCGTGGTCTGCACTTCGTCGCTCGACCTCGGCGTCGACTGGGGCGATGTCGATCTCGTCGTCAATATCGGTGCGCCAAAAGGCTCTTCGCGTCTGATGCAGCGGATCGGCCGCGCCAATCACCGCCTTGATGAAGCCTCGCGCGCGGTGCTGGTGCCGGCCAACCGGTTCGAGGTGCTGGAGTGCCGCGCCGCGATCGATGCGATCGCCGAGAATGCGCAGGATACGCCGCCCTTGCGCACCGGCGCACTCGACGTGCTGGCCCAGCACGTGCTCGGCCGCGCCTGCGGCGAGCCGTTTCTCAGCGATGATCTCTACGGCGAGGTACTCACGGCCGCGCCTTACTCAAATCTCCCCCGGCAGGATTTCGACGATGTCGTCGATTTCGTCGCCTCCGGCGGCTACGCGCTGAAGACCTATGAGCGCTTCGCCCGCATCAAGCAGGACAAGCAGGGGCGCTGGCGCGTCGCCAATCCAAAGGTGCGGCAGAGCTATCGTCTCAATGTCGGCACCATCGTCGAGGAGCCGATGCTGAAGGTGCGGCTCGTTCGTGGGCGCTCCACCGGCAGCGGCTCGACCGGCGTCATCGCGCGCGGCGGCCGCGTGCTCGGCGAAATCGAGGAATATTTTATCGAGGGCCTGACCGCCGGCGACACCTTTGTATTCGGCGGTGAAGTCGTGCGCTATGAGGCGTTGGCTGAGGATCAGGTCTATGTCTCCCGCGCCAACGACAAAGACCCGAAAGTGCCGTCCTATATGGGCGGCAAATTTCCGCTCTCGACCTATCTTGCCGAGCGCGTGCGGCGCCTGCTCGACGACCGCCGTGCATGGAACGGTCTGCCTGAGCAGGTGCGCGACTGGCTGTCGTTGCAGAAAGACGTCTCACGTGTGCCCGGCGTGCGCGAGCTGCTGGTCGAGACCTTTCCACGCGGCAACAAGCATTATCTCATTTGCTATCCCTTCGAGGGCAGGCTCGCGCACCAGACGCTGGGCATGCTGCTGACGCGGCGGCTGGAGCGGATGCGCGCCCGGCCGCTCGGCTTCGTCGCCAATGAATATGCGGTGGCGATCTGGGGACTTGGCGATGCCTCCTTCATGATCCGCAACGGCGAGCTTAATCTCGACGCGCTGTTCAACCCCGACATGCTCGGCGACGATCTCGAAGCCTGGCTCGCGGAATCCGCGCTGATGAAGCGCACCTTCCGCAATTGCGCGCTGATCTCCGGCCTGATCGAGCGGCGCTTCACCAGCGAGGACAAGAGCCGCCGCCAGGTGCTGTTCTCGACCGATCTCGTCTACGACGTCCTGCGAAAGCACCAGGCCGATCACGTGTTGCTGCGCGCCGCCCGTGCCGATGCCGCCACCGGCCTGCTCGACCTGCGCCGTCTCGGCGCCATGCTTGCCCGCATCCAGGGCCGTATCACCCATCGAGAACTCGATCACGTCTCCCCGCTCGCCGTCCCCGTGATGCTGGAAATCGGCCGCGAGTCAGTCTATGGCGAAGCTGGCGACGAGCTGTTGGCGGAGGCCGCCGACGAGCTGGTCAAAGAGGCGATGTCGTAGAGAATTTTACCAGTGGTGCGCGCAACTCCATCCACATCGTCATGCCCGGGCTTGACCCGGGCATCCACGTCTTTGCTTCCGCGGCAAGAACGTGGATGGCCGGGACGAGCCCGGCCATGACGGAGCAAGTGGCACTATCGATCACTTCAACGCTTGCACTGGATATCGCCAGTGTGTCGTTCGCAACCGATCTCTCCGGTGCGCTGTTCTGGGAAGAGCAGTGCCTGCTCGTCGTCTCCGATCTGCATCTGGAAAAAGGGTCGAGCTTCGCCGCGCGCGGTGTGCTGCTGCCGCCCTACGATACGTTGGCAACGCTGAGCCGTCTCGCTGCTGTCATCTCCCGCCATAATCCCCGAACGGTCATCGCGCTCGGCGACAGCTTTCACGACCGAACCGCGCATGAGCGGTTGTCGTCCGACGATCGCGATGCTGTTGCCGCGCTCCAGACCGGCCGCGACTGGATCTGGATCTCGGGCAATCACGATCCCATGCTGCCGCGCGATCTCGGCGGGACCATCGCTGACGAAGTCGCGATCGGCCCGATCACATTTCGTCATGAGCCGACGGGTGCGCGCGGCGAGATCGCCGGCCATCTGCATCCGAAGGCGCGCGTCTCCGCACGCGGCCGCTCGATGGAACGCCGCTGCTTCGCCAGTGATGGGATGCGCGCCGTGATGCCTGCCTTCGGCGCCTATGCCGGCGGTCTCAGCATCCGCGATGTCGCGTTCGCAAGGATCTTTCCCAGCAATGGCTTTGTCGCGCATCTGCTCGGTGACCGTCGCGTCCACGCCATCGCGGCCTCGCGCTGTTATTGAGATTCCGGCCTCGTGCGAACCGGATCCATCGGGCGCATCAACGGAAAATAGGACAGGACTACGTCCAGTACTTATCCGGAATCGCCTAAGTTCATAGGTACCTCTAACTTACCAACTTGCCGGGGCTGGATTTCATCCCGAACACGATTGCAACCGGCAAAGGGGTCGCTGCGAGGCGGCCCCTTTCGATTCCACCAGTCGGACTTTGTCCCTTGTTCCGGAACAAATTAAGAACACTTTAGCAAGTCTTTGATATATCATTGTGATTCGGCGCGTTGCCGACACAATATCTAGCGTCCGTCAGACTTTGCGAGGACTACATGTCCACCATCGCCTTCGATCAATTTGCCCTCACCCGGATCGCCGATTTCGCGCGCTCGCTGTCGCGGCTGCATCAGGCCGCGCGGCGCTATGCGGTCGATGACGACCAGTTCGACCGCGAGTTCAACGCGGTGTGCCAGTCGATCTGGGGCTACACCATCGACGACGTCAGCGACGATCTGTTCTCGGTCGAGGATCATCTGTTCCTCGACACGCTGGACGAAGCGCATGCGCGCATCTTCGCAGCCGAGCAGGGTTACGATCTCATCGGCGAGGCGGGCATGCTCACCGACTGGTGGGGCTTCTGCTGGATGATCCTGGCCGAGAAACGCGGCCTGCTGACTCAGGAAAACCGCGCCGCTGCGCGCGCGGCGATCGAGGAAAAATATCTGGCGGCGCCGAACGTGATCGGGGTGATCATCGGGAGATGACGGTCTCGTGCCCCGGGCGCAGCGCAGCACGTCAGTGATGCGCTGCTGAACCGGGGCCCATGCCCGCGGCATTTTGGCTCCCGGCTGTGCGTCGCGTCACTTCGTGCCGCGCCGCGTCCGGGACACGAGACTGGAGCTTAGTCCAGCCCCGCCCGCTTCGCCGGCTTCTGTGCAGGGGTCTTCGGCACCGTCACATCAGGCAGCGCCTCGCGCACGATCTCGGACGACGCCGGCGCATCTGCCGCGACCGTCTCCGCGCGCACCGGGGCCACCTTCATCTCGCCAAGCCGCGCGCGGACCTGCGCGGTGAGTCCGGGGTAGGAGGCGACCGGCGTGAAGTCCGCAGCCTGGTCATTGCCGACGCGGATGCCGGTATAGGCGACGAGGCCGTCGCTGGTCGCGATCACGTCGCCGGCTTTCAGCGAGGAATCCAGCGCGAGATCGACCGGGGCGAGGCCGACCGGCTCGCGGCCGTTGCAGGTGCAGTCGGCACGCAGCGCCTTGCGATAGGCGAACGCGTTTTCGCTGTCGGCGTAGCGCTCGCCGGTCTGCGAAGCGGCGCCGTCGATCGAAGAGCCGAAATAGACCTTTGTCGTGGTGGCAGGACAGAACGCCTGACACATCTGAGCGGGCGAGGCGAGGCCGCGCATCAGCGGAAAATATTTGCCGTCGCAGGTGCGCACGCAGAAGGCCGGGCCCGAGCCGCCGGCCGCCGCCGCGCGTGTCGGGGGCACATATTGCGGGTTTGCGGGATTCTGCTGGCTGGCGAAGGGATCGGCAAAGGAGTTCGACTGCTGCGGAACCTCACGCTGCGGCCGCGGCCGCTGCATTCCGCCGAAGAAGAAGTCGAACAGGCCTTCGGCCGAAGCCGGGGCGGGAGCCGCAAGCAGCGGGGCCGCCAAGCTGGCGGCCACAAGCGTCGCGCGACGCGCATGGGACAAGGCTGTACGCAATGCTCACTCCGACGCTACTGAACCGGCCGGAACCTTCCGAGGTCTCGGCACATGATTCACCATAGTGCTGGATGGTAAATGAGCAGTTGAGCGGAGGCGATTTCAAGTCGAGGCCGTGACCTCTTCAAGGCCGGGCACAGCTTCCGGCGGATGGTTGCTTCCGGGCAACGCCTGGCACGGACGGCCGGAACTGTCTCGCGGTCTTAAGCCTTCAGGAACTCCGACGCCTTGTACAGCGAGCGGAACGGCAGACCGGCCGCGCCAAACGTGTCGGTGGCGCCTTCCTCGCGGTCGACCATGGTCAGCACCAGCACCACCTCGGCGCCGGTCTCGCGTACGGATTCCACCGCCTTCATCGCCGAGCCGCCGGTGGTGGTGACGTCCTCGACGATCACGACGCGCTTGCCTTCGAGCGTCTCGCCCTTGGGCAGGCCTTCGATCGCGAGCTTCGCGCCGTGCTCCTTCGGCTTCTTGCGCACGAAGAATGCCGCGATCGGATGTCCCTTGATCCAGGAGATCTGCGCCAGCGCGCCGGCCAGCGGCACCGCGCCCATCTCGAGCCCGCCGATGAAGTCGAGCTGGTCGTCCTTCAGCGCCTCATAGGTCAGCTCGGCGAGCAGGGTCGCGCCCTCGGGGTCGAGCATGGTCGGCTTGAGGTTGAAGTAGAAATCGCTCTTGCGACCCGACGCGAGCGTGACGTCACCGCGGCCGAAGGAGCGCCGGCGGATGATTTCGAACAGGCGGGCGCGGGAGGCAGATTTCGACACGGCGGTCCCTCGGGGCTTTTTGGAGGTGGCGGAATTTATCCGCGACGGCCGCGACATTCCAGAGGGGACCGGTCGAGTCAACAGGGATCGGCCATCCCGGTCCGCCAGTTGTGGGGGTGCAACCTTCTGGAGTAGTTGGATGCCAGATATCTCGGGGAAGGAAATGCCTGAATGACCATCGAGCTGCACACCTGGAACACGCCGAACGGCCGCAAGATCTCGGTCGCATTGGAGGAAATGGGGCTGCCCTACAAGGTGGTCCCGGTGAACATCACCAAGGGCGAGCAGATGGCGCCGGAGTTCCTGAAGCTCAGCCCCAACAACAAGATCCCCGCGATCGTCGACCCCGAGGGCCCCGACGGCAAGCCCGTCAGCATCTTCGAGTCCGGTGCGATCCTGCTCTATCTCGGCGAAAAGACCGGTAAATTCCTGCCGAAATCGCTCGCCGGGCGTATCCCCGTCTATGAATGGCTGATGTGGCAGATGGGCGGCTTCGGCCCGATGCCCGGCCAGGTGCACCATTTCATCGCGCTCGAGAACGAGCAGGATCGCGCCTATGGCCTGAAGCGCTACATGGCAGAGACGCGCCGGCTCTACGGCGTGCTGGACCGCCGGTTGGAGGCCCACGACTTCGTCGCCGGCGACCTCTCGGTTGCCGATTTTGCTATCCTTGGCTGGGCCTGGCGCCACCCTCGCCACAAGGTTGAGCTGGCCGATTTTCCCAACGTCAAGCGCTGGTATGAGGCGCTGATGGCCCGTCCCGCGGTGAAGCGGGGCATGGACGCGAAGCTGGATTGAGGTTTCTTCTTCTCCCTCTCCCCGTTCTTACGGGGAGAGGGTTGGGGTGAGGGGCATCTCTCCGCGGATGAGATGGCCGTGAGACCTGTACCCCCTCACCCGAATTCGATCTGCGATCGAATTCGACCTCTCCCCGCAAGCGGGGAGAGGTGAAAGGCGCCTCACACCTTCTTCGCTTCCACCGCCATCCGCACCGCAAGCCCCGCCAGCACCGTGCCCATCAGCCAGCGCTGCACCAGCATCCAGCTCGGCCGGCTCGCCAGGAACAGCGCGATCGCCCCCGCGGCAAGTGCGATCATCGCGTTGACGCTGACGCTGATCGCGATCTGGATCGCCCCCAACACCACCGACTGGGTCAGCACGCTGCCGGCGGTGGGATCGATGAACTGCGGCAGCAGCGCCAGATACAGCATCGCGATCTTCGGATTGAGCAGATTGGTGACAAAGCCCATCGCGAACAATTTGCGCGGGCTGTCGATCGCAAGCTGCTTCACCTGGAACGGCGAGCGTCCGCCCGGCTTCACCGCCTGCCAGGCCAGCCACAGCAGATAGCCCGCGCCGGCGAAACGCAGCGCGTCATAGGCAAAGGGAATGGCGAGCAAGAGCGCGGTGATGCCGAACGCCGCGCACAGCATGTAGAACACGAAACCGAGTGCCACCCCGCCGAGCGAGACGATGCCGGCCGCCGGCCCCTGCGTGATCGAGCGCGAGATCAAATAGATCATGTTCGGCCCCGGCGTGAGCACGAGACCAAGGCAGACGAGGGCGAAGCCGAGCAGGGCGGAGGTGTGGGGCATGGGTGAACCGGTGTGGGAGATGGCACGGTTCTAATATGCGCCGCGCGGCGGAGCCATCGCGCAATTGCACGGAGGACAATTCGAGTCCCGCATCTCACCCCAAGGTCGTCCCCGCGAAAGCGGGGACCCATACCCCCAGGGAGGAGTTTGAGGCTGGATCGTCATGGGCAATCTTCGTCTAACTCGATCCTGTGGTTATGGGTCCCGGCGTTCGCCGGGACGACACTGTACTGGTGGAGACATCAATGCGCCTCGTCCCAATTGTTCGCCGCGCGCGCATCGACGTGCAGCGGCACCGACAGGTTCACGGCCGGGAACGGAGCGTCCTGCATCACGTGCTGCACAACCGGGAGCGTCGCCGCGACCTCGGCGTCAGGCACCTCGAAGATCAGTTCGTCGTGCACCTGGAGCAGCATCTGCGCCGTCAGCTTCTTCTGGACCAGGGCGTCCTCCATCCGCGTCATGGCGCGGCGGATGATGTCGGCGGCGGTGCCCTGGAGCCGCGCGTTGATCGCGGCGCGCTCGTTGAACGCGCGCACCGAGGCGTTCGAAGCCTTGATGTCGGGATAGTACATCTTCCGGCCGAACAGCGTGGTGACATAGCCGTTGCTCCGGCAGAAGTCGCGTGTCTCGTCCATGTAGGCGCGGATGCCGGGGAAGCGCTCGAAATACTTCTTGATGTAGGCGGAGGCTTCCTCGCGCGCGATGCCGAGCTGGTTGGCGAGACCGAATGCCGAGATGCCGTAAATGATGCCGAAATTGATCGCCTTGGCACGGCGGCGGATTTCGCTCGGCATGCCCTCGATCGGCACGCCGAACATTTCGGAGGCCGTCATCGCGTGAATGTCGAGCCCGTCCTTGAACGCCTGCTTGAGGACGGGAATGTCGGCGATCTCGGCGAGCAACCGCAGCTCGATCTGCGAATAGTCGGCGGAGACGAGCTTGTGCCCGGGTGTCGCGATGAAGGCGCGGCGGATCTTTCGGCCGTCCTCGGTGCGCACCGGGATGTTCTGCAGATTCGGCTCGTTCGACGACAGCCGGCCCGTCGTGGTCGCGGCCAGCGCGTAGGTGGTGTGGACGCGATGGGTCTGCGGGTTGACGTAGGTCGGCAGCGCGTCGGTGTAGGTCGATTTCAGTTTCGAAACCTGGCGCCACTCCAGGATCTTCTTCGGGAAGTCGTGGCCCTGCTCGGCGAGCTCGTCGAGCACCTGCGCCGTCGTCGACCACGCGCCGGTCTTGGTCTTGGTGCCGCCGGAGAGCCCCATCTTGCCGAACAGGATGTCGCCGATCTGCTTGGGGCTGCCGACATTGACGGGCTCGCCCGCGATTTCCTGGATCTCGGCTTCGACGCGCGCCGCGGTCTGGGCGAAGTCGCCTGATAGCCGCGACAGGACCTGGCGGTCGATCGAGATGCCGCGCCGCTCCATGCGCGCGAGCACCGACACCAGCGGCCGTTCCAGCGTCTCGTAGACGGCGGTCATGTGTTCGGCGACGAGGCGTGGCTTCAGCACGCGCCACACGCGCAAGGCCATGTCGGCGCCTTCCGCCGACAGCGGTGTGGCCTTGTCGATCGGCACCTGGTCGAAGGTGATCTTGCCCTTGCCGCTGCCGAGCAGCTCGCTCTCCTTCAGCATGGCGTGGCCGAACCAGCGCTCCGCGAGCGCTTCGATCGCGTGCGAGCCGCGGCCGGCATCGAGCACATAGGAGATCAGCTGCGCATCGTCGGCGTTGCGCAGCGTGATGCCGTGCTGCGCCAGCATCACGGCGGTGAACTTGACGTCGAAGCCGATCTTAAGAATGCCCGCCGATTCCAGCACCGGCCGCAGCGCTTCGATCGCGTCGGCATGCTTGACTTGGTCCGGCGCGAGACCCGCGTCGAACAGGCCGGCGCCGCCGCCGGACTGCTTGTGCGCGAGCGGCACGTAGCAGGCATCGTTCGGCGCCAGCGCCAGCGCCAGCGCGATGCCGCACAGATCGGCCTGCATCGGATCGATGGAGTTGGCTCTCGTCTCGATCGCGACATGGCCGGCGTCATGGATGCGCGCGACGTACGCGTCGAGCTCCTTGAGCGTCTTGATCGCCTGGTATTTGCTGCGGTCGACCGGCAACTTGCGCAGCGCCTCTTCGCGCGCGGCGGCCAGTGAAATCGGCGCGCCCTTGAGACCGGCCGACCTATCGCCCTTGTCGCCGCCCGTTGCGGTCGCGGCTGGAACGGCGAAAAGATCGCCGGAGGTCTCTGACGTCTTTGCCCTGGCCGCGTCGCCGCCGGCCCTGGCGCCGCTGCTGTTCGACGCATCGGCATCGACATTGGCGGGATCGATCTGCGAATAGTCGGCGACGCGGCGCGTCAGCGTGGTGAATTCCATCGCCTTGAGGAAGGCAATCAGCTTGCGCGCGTCGGGCTCGTGCACCGCGAGGTCGTCCAGCGGCACGTCGAGTTCGACCTTGTCGTCGAGCAGCACCAGCTGGCGCGAAATCCGCGCCTTCTCGGCATTCTCGATCAGCGCCTCGCGCCGCTTCGGCTGCTTGATCTCGGTGGCGCGGAACAGAAGCTGTTCGAGGTCGCCATATTCGACGATCAGCTGCGCGGCGGTCTTGATGCCGATGCCGGGGACACCAGGAACGTTGTCGGTGGAATCGCCGGCCAGCGCCTGCACTTCGACGACTTTCTCCGGCGGCACGCCGAACTTCTCGATTACCTCGGGAATGCCGATGCGGCGATCCTTCATGGTGTCGTACATCATGATCTTGTCGTTCACGAGCTGCATCAAATCCTTGTCGGAGGACACGATGGTCGTGTGGGCGCCGCGATCGCTGGCCTGCCGCGCATAGGTCGCGATCAAATCGTCGGCCTCGAAGCCGCCCTGTTCCAGGCAGGGCAAATCGAAGGCGCGCACGGCTTCGCGGATCAGCGCGAATTGCGGGATCAGATCATCGGGCGCGGGCGGCCGGTGCGCCTTGTACTCGGGATAGATCTTGTTGCGGAAGGTGACTTCCGACTTGTCGAACACGATCGCCAGATGCGTCGGGCGGTTGTCCTCGGGCATGTCGCGCAGCAGCTTCCACAGCATGTTGCAGAAGCCGAGCACGGCATTGACCTGCAAGCCGTCGGACTTGCGGTTCAGCGGCGGCAGCGCGTGGTAGGCGCGGAAGATGTAGCCGGAACCGTCGACCAGGAAGATGTGGTCGCCCTTACCGGCCGCCTTCGCCGCAACCGGTTTGGCAGCAGGCTTGTCAGCAGCGGGTTTGGTGTCGGCTTTGGCAGCGGTCTTCGGGGATGTTTTGGGCATGGCCGCAATGTATGAATTTTTGCGGGCATTGACAGCCTTGAGCGGGGGATTTTTGGGCCGCTGGTGCCGCTATCCCCACTGTCGTTCCCCGCATCCACAACTGTCATTCCCCGCGAAGGCGGGGAATCCAGTACGCCGCGGCTTCTCGGCTCGATCACTGGCGTTTCGGTCGCCCGGTCGAGCCGGGCGACGACACCGAGAGGGCGGCTACTCCGCCGCCTGCAACACTGGCCCGGCCTTCTTCGGCGCGATCCAGAACGTCTCCGGCCGTTCGAACAGGAAGCGGGCATTGAGCCGCATCGCGACGTACCAGATCGCGAGCGATCCGATGACGCCGACGATGGTGACGATCAGCGACACCGTGCCGATGTCGGCAATGATGTGGGTGCGCAGCAGCAGCGTTCGTGTCGCCGCCATCGGCAGGAAGAAGGCGAGGTAGATCACGATCGAATGCTCGCCGCAGAAGCGAAAGAAGTTCAACCACTGTGCGCGGGCGAGCAGCGTGCCCATCGTGATGATGGCGCAGGCCCCGGTGAAACCGAGCGCGAGCGAGACGATCCTCCATTCGCTGGCGCCGAGCGTGACGAGGCCGGCATTGACCAGCGCCCAGGTCGCAAGCGCCGCCAGCGCGAGTGCGGGATGGTTGCGCGCGCGATCGGACAGCGCGAACACGTAAGGCGCAAACAGATATCCCGAATAGAAATAGACGAAGCGTGCGCAGAATTCGTCGATCGCGGTCCAGCCGGTCGAGATGCGCGCCGTCTCCAGCGCGGCAGCGATGAGCCAGATCGCCAGCGGCGGGACTCGCCGTGTCAATTTTGTGACGACGAAGAAGATCGGCAGAAGGTAGATGAACCAGAGCGTGCCGAACGGTTCGACGAAGGATTCCAGATACAGCAGGCCGGCCTCGCGCCAGCTCGTTTCCGCCGCGAAGGCCGGCGCCTTGAAGCCGAACTGGATTGTCACCCAGACGACATAGAAATAGGCGAAATGCACCACCTTGCGGTCGAGATAGGTTCGCCAGTCCCGATCGATCACCAATGGCAGGAACAGGCCCGAAATCAGGAAGAAGTCCGGCATCCGGAACGGCTTTGCGAAGGCCACGGCGACATGCATGAAACCGGTCTGGCCGGCGGCGATCTCCACCCCCAGCACCGAGTGCATCATGACGACCATGACGATGCAGATGCCCTTGGCATAGTCGACCCAGTCGACACGCGCGGCCGAGGGGGCCTTGGAAAGCCCGCTCGCGGCGATTGTGCCTGATAAAGCCATGGTGTCCCGTTTCGAGGCGCGGTCCGCCCGGCTCTGTGCCGGCGTGGTGCAGTGTAAAGCCTTGCGGTTTAAGGTTTCTTTACCGGTACAATTCGCGTGCCGGTTTTTGCATCCGGGCTGTTCTCTCCCCTCAGGAAAATGCTAAACCGCTCGAGTTGGGGTTTCGTTAACCAAGCTGGAGCAGGGTTTTTCATGCGAATCGCGATGATCGGAACGGGCTATGTGGGACTGGTGTCCGGAGCCTGCTTTGCGGATTTCGGTCACGACGTCACCTGCGTCGACAAGGACGAGAAGAAGATCGCGGCGCTTCATCGCGGCGAGATTCCGATCTACGAGCCCGGCCTCGACGAGCTGGTCGCGACCAATGTGAAGGCCAAGCGGCTCGACTTCACCACCGATCTGTCGAAGCCGGTCGCGGACGCCGATGCCGTCTTCATCGCGGTCGGCACGCCGTCGCGCCGC
>NZ_JASAUS010000178.1:0-12659 GCF_029953005.1 Bradyrhizobium sp. Mp27
TCAACGCATACAACGACAGAGCCGAGCCCTTCGTCTGGACCAAGAAAAAGGTCCGTCAACGCCGTTTCAAAGGCCGCCGTATCACTCAGCTCTGATTCCGGGTACTAGGACGGCTCCGTGTAATGGGAGCGAAGGATAGCTTCCGCGGCGTCCCGTCTGGGCAGCGGAAGGAAAAACGATAGGTCGCCGGCCGTTGCGATCTCCTGGGCTATCTTTCTCACGCAATGATAGGGACGCCGGGAGCTGAAGTCGTGAAAGCCGATGATGGCTGTCGGCTTGCAATGCAAGACGGTCTGCGCAAAGCACGCAATCCTGAAGCGGCCATCGACAAGGTAGAGATCAGCGTCTGCACTCTGCTCATACCTCCAGATGGCCGAATGGTAATCAGGCCAGCGCGACTTGGTGGCACCATCGGTTGGAAAACCCCAATCGCCGGTGGGACCGATGTCGACAAGCATCAGCTCGGGTTGGGTCTGGCATTCGGCGCATGCGCTGCCCACGCGCTTCAACCATTCCTGAGAGGAGTCAACGGACCGTATCGAACGTTTGACGTACTTCGAAGCGAGAACGGTGCTGCCACCCGTGCCGAATTCCACGTAGTCGCGGCTGTTTCTGACAAACGACAGGAACAGAGCCGTTTCTTCCTCTGACATTCTTGGCAGCATGAGCGCCTCGCGTTCAGGTGGACGCGGCAAGAGAGGCCTCACCGCCGTACGACGCGATCCTTGAAACCGAGTGACGGTTAATCATGAATTCAGTGAGACGACGCGGTTCGGCGACGACTCATTGACGCTATTGACTCAGTCCGACCCGCTTGGTCTGATATCCGCGCTCCAGGATCGCCTGCCACCACGGCTTCTGCTCGATATACCAGCGCACCGTCTTGTCGATGCCACTCTCGAAATTCTCCACCGCGCTCCAGCCGAGATCGCGTTCGAGCTTGGAGGCGTCGATGGCGTAGCGGCGGTCGTGGCCGGGGCGGTCGGTGACAAAGGAGATCAGGCGGCGGCGCGGGCCGTCCGTGCTCGGGGCGAGGTCGTCGAGCAAGTCGCAGATCGTCTCCACCACATGCAGATTGGTCCGCTCGTTCCGGCCACCGATATTATAGGTCTCGCCGACGGCTCCGTGCTCGAGCACGAGTGTGAGGGCCTTGGCGTGATCCTCGACATAGAGCCAATCGCGAACGTTTTTTCCATCGCCGTAGACGGGAAGCTGCACTCCGGCCAGACCCTTAATGATCATGTGCGGGATCAGCTTTTCCGGGAAGTGATAGGGGCCGTAATTGTTCGAGCAGTTGGTCAGGAGCGTCGGCAGCTCGTAAGTCTTATGCCAGGCGCGCACCAAGTGGTCGGATGAAGCTTTGCTTGCGGAGTAGGGTGAATTGGGCGAGTAGGGCGTGTTTTCCGTGAAGAAGCCGTCCTCGCCGAGCGAGCCGAATACTTCATCCGTGGAGATATGCTGGAAGCGGAACCGCGCCCGCTTGTCCGGACACAGCGCCCTCCAGTAGCGTAGGGCTTCCTGGAGCAGTGTGAACGTTCCTACAATATTGGTTTGGATGAATTCGCCGGGGCCGTCGATCGAGCGGTCGACGTGGCTCTCTGCGGCAAGGTTCAACACAGCGTCGGGCTGATAGCGCTCGAACAGTCGGCGTACACCGGGCGCGTCGCAGATGCATTGCTTCTCGAAGGCGTAGTTCGTTTTCGTCGCGCCGGTCAGGGGAGAAAGGACCGCGGCGTAGGTGAGCTTGTCGAGGTTGACGACGCGTGCGTGGCTATTACGCAGGAGATGTCGTACGACCGCGGAGCCGATGAACCCGGCCCCACCCGTCACGAAGATGGTGATCCCCTTCAAACGCATGATCAATCTACTCCGTCTGCCGAATCAGTCTGCTCGGTGCGCGCGTGCGACAGATTGTAGATATTCGCCGTAGCTGCTCTTGGCGGTTTTCGCAGCCACCCGCTCGAACGATTGAATCGTAATGTAGCCCTGTCGCAAAGCGATTTCTTCTGGGCAGGCGATGCGCAGGCCCTGGCGTTGCTCGAGGATCTGGACGAAATGGCTGGCTTCGACGAGCGAGGAATGCGTACCGGTGTCGAGCCAGGCAAAGCCGCGACCGAGCACGTCCACGTAGAGATCGCCCCGTTCCATATAGACCTCGTTGACGTCCGTAATCTCGATCTCGCCACGAGCCGACGGCTTGATGCATGCGGCAATGTCGAGCACGTCGTTGTCGTAGAAGTAGAGGCCGGTCACTGCGACGTTGGACTTCGGCTGTTTCGGCTTCTCCTCTATCGAAAGCGCGCGGCCGGCCTGATCGAGCTCGACCACGCCATATTGCTCGGGTGTGTTGACGACATAACCGAATATGGTAGCGCCTTTATTGCGCAGGGATGCCTTAGTTAACATTCCCGGCAGGTTGTGCCCGTAGAAAATGTTATCACCTAACACAAGGGCGACCGGATCGTCGCCGATGAAATGCCGTCCGACTTTGAACGCGTCGGCAATTCCGCGCGGCGTCGCTTGCGTCGCGTAGGAGAAACGCAAACCGATTTCGCTGCCATCGCCGAGCAGGCGCTCGAAAAGCGCCTTGTCGTGCGGCGTGGAGATGATCAAGATTTCCCTAATTCCGCCCAGCATTAGCGTGGAGAGCGGATAGTAGATCATAGGTTTATCGAAGACCGGCAGAAGTTGCTTCGAAACGACGGTCGTCACGGGATAGAGGCGAGAGCCGGTGCCGCCTGCGAGAATGATGCCTTTCATTGCTCCTCACAGTTTACTTATCACAAGCATACCATATAATGTGAAGAGTGCAAGTTAGTGCGGACGCCGAGAGAATCGGGTCGGTCGGCAAATTCAAAGTGCTGCGGAATGAATGTGATCCGGACCGAGCTCCCCGAAGTTCTCATCATCGAGCCCAAGTTCTTCGGCGACGACCGTGGCTTCTTCGTCGAGAGCTATCAATTGACTCGTTACAACACATTCGGTATCATGCGACGCTTCGTGCAGGACAACATGTCCCGTTCGCGTTACGGCGTGCTGCGGGGTCTGCATCTGCAAAATCCCATTACCCAGGGCAAACTAGCCGCCGTGCTGCGGGGCAAGGTGCTCGACGTCGCTGTCGACACCCGCGTCGGCAGCCCTAATTTCGGACGTCACGTTGCCGTCGAGTTGAGCGAGCAGAACCGGCGCCAGCTATGGGTTCCGCGCGGCTTCGCGCATGGTTTCCTGGTGCTCTCACAGGTCGCGGACTTTTTCTACAAATGCGATGATTTCTATAATCCGGAGCACGAGGTTTCGATCCGCTGGGACGACCCGGCGATCGGTATCAACTGGGGTATCGAAAAGCCGTCGCTCTCGGCCAAGGACGCGGACGCGCCGCTGCTTGCCGACATCAAAAACCTTCCATTGTATGGGCAAGTCTGATGCGGATACTGTTGACGGGAACCGGCGGGCAGGTCGGAGGTGCATTGCAATCACTCCTGGCTCGACGGGGCACAATCATCGCGCCTGACCTCAATAAGTTCGATCTGTCGAAGCCTGACAGACTCGTCAGGGCGCTCGACACGTTCCAGCCGGATCTCATCATCAACCCCGCGGCCTATACCGCCGTGGATCGCGCCGAGGACGAACGCGAGCTCGCATTCCGCATCAATGCCGGGGGACCCGAGGTGATCGCCAAATGGGCTGCAAAACGTTGCGTGCCGCTGGTGCATTTTTCCACAGACTACGTCTTCGATGGCTCTGGGAATGCGCCATGGCGCGAGGATAGCCCAACGGGGCCGTTGTCGGTCTACGGCGCGAGCAAGCTTGCCGGTGACACTGCCATTTGCGCAGCAGGCGGTCCGCATCTAATTGCACGTACCTCTTGGGTCTACGCCGCCAAGGGCGCCAACTTCCTACGCACCATCGCGCGGCTTGCGGCGGAGCGCAAAGAGCTACGCATCGTTGGTGACCAGATCGGCGCGCCGACCACTGCGAGAACGGTCGCCAACGCCATTGCGGATATCGCGCTGCCAAATCTGTCGAACCTGAATGAGCTCTTTGCGCGCAAAGGCGGCGTCGTCAATCTCGTCTGCGCCGGCGAGACAAGTTGGCATGGCTTTGCCAGCGCGATCGTCGCCGGCCTTAGGTCGCGCGGCCTAAGGCTCGAGGTGGAACGCGTCATTCCGATCGCCACGGCCGATTTCCCGACCAAGGCGATACGGCCCGGCAATTCGCGGCTCGACCTGTCGCGCCTGAAGAGACAGTTTGGAGTGACCACGCCGAATTGGCATGAGGCGTTACCGGTCGAGCTCGACGATTTCGTTGCCTTGCAAGAAAACGCAGCACGCGCCGAGCCGGCGCGCAGCTCCCGCACCGAGCCTATTCGTGATTGAACGGCGGATCAGCGAAGGGAGCGCGCAGCGGCTGAATGACGAAGAGGCGCCGCATCAGAACCCCAACGGCACGTCACGCGCCGATTCGAGATGATTGTAGCGAGGGGCGCGCGGCCCGGGCGGCCAGGCGAGGCCGCTGTAGGGAATCCCATCGCGTGAGAGCTGCGGATTGTAGGCAGGGTCCTCGTTGAGCCATTCACCCCAGCGCGCCCGAAGCAGATTAAGTTCATGCTCGAACCGGCCGCGCCGGTCGGCGCGATCATCCCGCCCGCGGCTGGCTGATTCGGCGTGAACCAACTTCGCATGCGGCGTGAAAACGATTCGCTTGCCCGCTTGGCGCAACCGCAAGCAATAGTCGACGTCATTGAAGGCGATCGCGAAGCGCGACTCGTCCATCCCGCCAACGGCAAGATAGTCTCTGCGTCTGGTGGCGAGGCAGGCCGCAGTCACGGCGCTGCATTCGTGCGCCACAAGGAGCTGATCGAGAAACCCGGGATCATCACCGAATCTATCGGTAAAAGCGTGAGTCGCCGCGAAATTCATTCCCAGGACGACACCGCCATGCTGAACGACGCCACCAGGCCAAGTCAGGAGCGCGCCGACCGCACCGACATCAGGCTCGGCAAGCCGCGTGAGCATCTCCTCGAGCCAGTCTTTGGAACTCGCCTCGATGTCGTTGTTGAGGAGACAGAGCACGTCACTGTCGAGTGTTGCTGCGGCGTGATTGTTCAGCCTCGCGAAATTGAAGGGACCTTCGACCCGCAAAGTCCGTACGCCGCGTCTCGCCAAGCCCGCAAGATAGGCGATCGTCTTGGGGTCGACACTGTCATTGTCGACAACGAGAATATCTGCGCGGCAGAACTCGACCGCCGGCGCGATGCTGTCGATACAGGTCCGCAAGAGCGGGAGACCGTCTCGGGTCGGGATGACCACTGTCACGCGCTGGTGCGGAATCGCTCGACCAATTCGAACCGCAGGAAACAGGTTAACTTGTTGCGGGGTTACATCGGCACTGACGGCACGTGCGTCGAGGTGCATTTGGCTCGCCGCGGCGAGCAGACGGCTGGCGTACGTTCGATCGAGGTTAGGAAGCGTCGCCAGAGCTCCCGGCAGATGAAGGATGTTGTCCTCACGTGGACCAGCGTGATCGAGCAAGCAGTTGAAGAGGCGGTAAAGATTGTCGGGACGGGTCTCAAGGCCGGCGAGCAGGGCGTCTCGTCGTACAGCAAACAGATGCGCACAATAGCCTTGCTCTAGCATCCTTTCGTAATCGAATGCAGGAAAGGCCAGCGGCCAGAGCCGGCCATCCTCGGCGAGAAAATCGAGGTCGCCGTACAAGGCGATCGCCTCCGGATAGGCGTCGAATGCTGCGGCAATGCGGGCCAGGGCATTCGGCTCGAGCACCACACCCGCCATCGCGATGACGACGTGATGTGAATCGGATGCGGCGCTGTCCAGAAACTCCAACAGAGCGTCGCTGTCGACGGACAGTAGCTCGCCGTCAATCACGCCTGCCGTCCAGCTTTCGTGGGTCTGAATCGAGAGCGCGGCGAGCGTCTGCTCCGCGCCGGGCGCGCCGGCGACGACGACCGCGAGCGAAAGGCCACTTGCTCGCGGCATCGGCAGCGGGAAGCGATCGCACCAATTCACGTAGTCGGAGAACGGAAGCGAGGCGGGAATCAGTTGATCATACAGCTGACCGCGCAGGCGCTCGGCACCGTAGCCGCCGAGCGCGTCGATCATTCCGGCAAGGCCGTCGGGAAAGGCGACAAAGACGGCCGTCGATGGAATTGGCTCACCGTCCTCTCTGCGCAACGAAACGCGGTGAACGCGGCCGTCGGCAAAGCGTCGCGGGGCGTGGAAATCAAAGGCGCGCGCATTCCGGTGTGCCGCAGCTTCCCCAACATGCGTCCAAGCGGTTGCATTAACCTGAGCGACGGCCTCTCCGTCGACGATTGCCTCCAGAAAGAGCGCGGAGTCGCTATCGATCCAGCCCTGGAAATGGAGGCCGCCGAGCCAGCGCAACTGGCACGTTTTGCGCAGATCGGCGCGATTTGCGCCCTCGCTCTCCAAATTGACCGATTGGCCGACAGGCGTGCCGAGATTGGCCAGGCGGGCCTCGAGCGTGCGTGCAGCGCGCAGCAGATCGGGCTCAATCGTGATCGCGAATCCGCAACTCGCCTGGTGCGCTTGTTCAGCAAGCTCGGGAACGAAGGCGTCGGCATAGGTTGTGCTGAACACCAGGCCGTCGAGCAAAATTTCTATGCTATAGCGGCGCTCCGGCTCCTGGGCGTCGTAGACGAAGCCGGACAACGTACCATCGCGCGCGAGCTCGAGCCGGCTGACGAGCTTTGGTCTGATCGTCCGTTCGGATGGCTGGCGGGACAGACGCGACATGCTCAGGACCGCGCGACCCAGTCGACCACGAGATCGGCAAGCGCTGCCGCGTTCGCAATGGCAGAAATGGCAAGGTCGCCTTTGCGAGGCTTCAGCGCGCCGCCGGACCAGTCGCGGTAGGCGACTGGCCTCGTCGCCTGTCTGGCAGTCTCGACGAGAGGATGGCCGAAGACGGGCTGCTCAAAATCGGTGAGGATCCAGCCCGGATTGTGCGGTCTCAGGACATTGCCAAGTTCGTCCGCAGTAATCGCGCCCGTGACGAAGATATTGGGCCGTGACATCAGCCGATCATCGCCGCAGGTCGCCCCGGCGATAACGATCGGTAGCGATGGTTCGCGCCCCCACAGACAATCGGCCAATGTTTTTATCATGCGCATGGATGCGAGCGTTGGCGTCGAGGGAACGATTACAAGGGATTTATCATTGGCCGAGATCGGCGGCAGTGTCAGGAAACATGTGGGCCAGTCATGCAGCACGATCTTGCGATCGGGCCACCTGCTTTGGGCATAGGCCTCTGCCATTTTGCTGGGAACGAAAAGTGGAGTTGTGCAGGAGGGCAGGGAACCAATCTCGCCAATGCTCTCTGATACCAGCCAGCGATCGATCGGAACATCGAGGCACCGGATCAGCTCGATGAGCCGCGGCGGCGGGTTTGGCTCAAGGATCTCAATACGCATCGGGGATAGCCGCCTCAGGATGTCGCCAGAGCTGGCGAGATTTGCCTCTGCGTCGAACCTCAAACGCATGGTCTGCGGCAAACCTCCGTCGGCAGCTCGGAGATGAAGCACGTTGTTGTCCCGCGAGAGCAGGACCGTGCGCTCGCCATGCAGGCGGAGATGGCGTATTCGCGCGTCCGTTACGGCAGGGCAGGTCCGCTCGCCCGCGAGAACTAGTACCGATGGCTCAGCCGGCCATGGCAGCGCACGCTCAAGCGCGGCGCGCGCCGGCCGTAACGGATCGGCGATTTCAAAGGCGCGGCATTCCTCCCGGTAGTCTGGGAATCGCTGGTCTAAAAAGCTGAGATTGCGAAGCACGAGACCTCGCTTCTCCTCTTGAAAAGATTTCGAGCCGTGATGTCCGACATAGACCGACGGCGCGCAAACATTCCGGAAGCCGTTGGTCCGCGCGCGGAGGCAGAGATCGATGTCTTCGAGATAACCGCGATCGAATTTGTCCGAGAGCTCGCCCACACTGTCGAGGCAGGCGCGTGTAATATAGAGGCAAAATCCGATGCCGCTTGCGACATCGATCGCTTTCCCTGCATTCGTTGCGCTGGCGACGTGATCGATCGCGACAATCTCGTCATAGCGCTGCATCGGATTAACGTCGTTCGGCGTTGGAAAGGAAAAGATGTCGCCGTTGTTGGAAAGTGGTGTGACGGTTCCGATGTTTGGCGCCGAATACGCCACGTCGGCCAACCGATCGACGAAGCCGGGCGGAACGAGCGTATCGGAGTTGAGCAGTACTACGTCGCCCCTCTGGATCTCCTTCAGCGCCCGATTGATCGCGCCGACAAAGCCGAGATTGACCGGGTTTACGAGGAGACGAATCTTGCGTTTCGTCGCAAGCTCGCTCAGATGGCGCTGCAGCTCCACTTCCGGGCTGGCATCGTCGATGGCGAGAACCTGAAAGGCGTCCTTACCAGTTCCTTGTGGACGCCTTGCCTTGTCGAGGCTCTCGAAGCATTCGATCGTTGCCCGCGCATCTGCATAGACGGGGACGATAACGGTCGGCAGGTCGACGTTCGGGCCTATTCCAATGGAAGGATCGCGAGCGGCTCGGAGGTTCATCGTCGAAGTGAGGTTAGGCGCCACGCGTCGAACCTGGACGACGTCTTCGCCGCATCTCAGCGTCACGATTTGAGCTGTCGTGGACGGTGGCCGCCGAACCAAGAAGGTTGTTGCCTGCACATCTGCGCTCGCCAGCGCGTGAAACGGATTGGGTTCGAGAATGCTCGTCAGCGTGCCGTCTTCGGTTGCGAGGCTCACTTCGACGAAGAGGGCGTTGGTCCAGGCGACCCAGCCCGTCACGTGATTGTCGAACACAGAGCAGGCCGCCCAATGACGGCCCCCGGCACGCCGCAGCTCCGCGATGGCAGCTCGAAGGATGGCCAGATTGCCTTCGCGGCATATTAGTTGAGCGGCTGCGCCCAGTCGCCGTTCGTCGGCGGCCCACGCCAGCATCCGGCGGTTGGCGCCGACATCATAAGGATCGATAAGACGCGCCCGCGCAAGATCGGACAGCGCAGCTTCGGTAAGTCCGAGCCTCCAAGCAGCTTCGGCGCGGAGAACGAAGCAGTGAGCTGCTGGTGGAGGCGAAACTCGAATGCGTCGATCGGCGTATTTGTGCGCCGTCGCAAACTCCTGCGTAGTCAGCGCCTCGGCTGCGAGGCGTTCGAGCGCGATATGCGCGTGAGGCCCGACAAGCAAGGAAACATCGAGATTCTTGCGATGGTGGTCTAGCCCGGCCGAACGCTCACCCACGCTACGCGGCTCCATTTCGGATTGCCTCTAGCCGATGGAGCTCTCTTGGCGCGCCCGGCTGCGGAAGACGCGGACCCGGCTGGAGCCGACCGGCTTTGGTGACGGTTTTGCGGGAACGACGATATTGTCCGGGGCTGCTAACCGGTTGATGCCGATGCGAATGCCAACCAGAGGCTCGCGGCCGGTCGGCCCCGACAGCACGACGCGTTTGCCGAGGGCGCGCAAGGTCGGCGCGTTCAAGAACGTCGCTTCCGCCACGAACTCGAATCCCCCGGCGCCACTGATTTGCAGCACGACCCCTGTAATCGGTAAGGCTCGTCCACGCGTGCCCGCATAGGTCCCGAGCAACACCATTTTGCCGCTCCCCGCCTGGCCAATGGGGAATTGGACCGCATAGCGAATATCGAGACCCGCCGGCTTCTCCTGCCATTCAAGGGCAATTCCTTCGATGCGCGATGGCGCCGTTGGACCTGCAATCCATGCGTTAGACGCGACGACGACATCGCCGCGACCTGCGACGTGTCCGAGGATCTTGATACCGTCCACTGCAACATTTGCATGCACGGCCGCGCTCTCACCTTGCGCAGCGAGCGGCGCTCGGCCGGACTGAATCGGTTCGATACGAACCATCGCCGCGCGCGATCCCCCGGGTCGCATCGGCTCAACCTGAATCTGCAACATGCCGGGTGTGTTGACCCGAACCATCAGACCCGCATTCGGCTCCCAAAGTGTCGGCTCGGTTGCGTCGGGATGCATGATGAGCGCCATGCGCTCTTCATGTCCCCGCGTCGGTACAACCGTCACGCGCGGCGGCGAAGCGAGATCGTCCGCACTCTTGTAGCTCACGAAGAAGAGTCCCCGATCTAGGCTTACGACTTTCTGCTGCTCAACATCGGCCATCATTGCCCCCAATCAGATGAACGAGATATTTTTCTTCTCGCCTTAACGATCCTGCGTGATCGCCTGGGATTCGGAGCGTCGCTGCGACGAACCGGCCTCCTTAGGAAGGGCCCCTCAAGCGAATGGCGGGGACACCAATTCGGCAACAGAGATTGGCGCAGGTACTCAGTTTCTGCGCTGAGCAGCTCCGCTATCTGACGAAGCCTGTCATTCTCGCCCCTCAATAGCGCGATAACGCCAGCGATGTCATCGGCGTCGATCAAGTGGGAACGGCGGCATTGTGACTCAGAGTTGACGTGGGATTGCTTGGTACTCATCAGAATGCTCACAGTCCAACCGCATGTAAGCAGCTTATCAAACACAACACGGGAGGGAAACAACCAAAGCTGTCATGCGTTTGTCATGTTCACCTAATCTGTGACAGCAAAATACAATTCGAGCCCTGGAGAGCCGAAGGTGATACAGCAGTTTAGGATCGGGAACTGCCGATTGCACCCATTTGCGTTGATCACGCCCAGACCTTGCCGATGAAAATTCTGTTCGTTCACAACAATTTTCCGGCTCAGTACCGCAACATAGTGGCTGCCTTAGCCAGGGAGCCTGGCTTTGAACTTGTTGCCGTCGGCGCGCCGACTTCAAGATCGCTTCCATCCGTCAAATTGATCCGATATGCACTTCCAAAAGCTGATATCTCGGGAACGCATCCGTTTGCGCGACGCTTCGATATAGAGTGTCGGCGCGCGGAGCAGGTGCTGTACAGTCTTTCGAGCTTACAGATGTCCGGGTTCTCGCCTGATCTGATCCTCGCACACCCCGGATGGGGCGAGACCCTGCCGTTGCGCTCCATCTTTCCAAAGGCACGATTGCTCGTTTATTGCGAATTCTTTTACGGGGCCGAGGGGCGGGACATCGGGTTTGACCCGGAATTTCCGGTGCCCGGACTTGATGGCCACATTGGGCTTCACGTGAAGAATGCGACGACTCTGCTCGCGCTCGAGGATTGCGAAATGGGGATCTCGCCAACGAGATGGCAGAAATCCACCTTTCCCCCACATTATCAAAGCAAGATCGACGTGATCCATGAGGGCATCGACACTTTGCGCATGCGGCCGAACCCCCACGCGCGCCTGACACTACCGAATGGCCAGTACCTTCGCCCTTCCGACGAGGTCGTGACGTTTGTCGCGCGAAATCTCGAGCCGCTGAGGGGCTACCATATCTTTATGCGGGCGCTGCCGGAGATCTTGAGATGCCGGCCGAACGCGCAAGTCATCATCATCGGCAGGAGTGGCGTGTCCTACGGTCTGCCGCCACCGACGGGTACGACCTGGAAGTCAACCTTCCTTGCTGAGGTGCGTGATCGCCTCGACTTATCCCGTGTACATTTCCTGGGCGGCGTGGCGTATGAAACCTTCATTGCAGCCCTTCAGGTATCATCCGCACACGTCTATTTTACCTACCCTTTCGTACTGTCCTGGTCGATGTTGGAAGCGATGAGTGCGGGATGCCTAGTGATCGGTTCTGACACGGCGCCGGTGCGCGAGATCATCCGCTCCGGCGACAACGGTTTGCTTGTCCCATTTTTCGCGGTGGACGAACTTGCTGAACGGATTATTGAAGCGCTGGCGCAGCCAACAAGGTTCTCCGAGCTGCGCGCGGCCGCCCGCCACCACGTGATTGATCATTATGATGCGGAGCAGGTCTGCGTGCCGCGGATGCGTCTTCTTCTGAATCAAAGACTGGGTGCGCCTCCTCCGGGCGGCACTTGCGTCTACGCACCGGCCGGTTGCAATGACGCATAAAGCCGCCGAATGAGCCGCACTTCTGACCAGACCTGCATGTGTGGATGGCTGCCGCGGTGCAAGGGTTTTGTTTGAGCAATGCGCGAAAAGTTGGCGGCTTGCATGTGTCCGGCCTACGTAAGAGGCGGCACGTTTGGCCGCCGGCCCAGATGAGGTCCGCGGATCGGATCCATAACAAACTGACGCGCTTAGGGCGCCTACAGGTCTACTGGGTGTCCCAATCTCGTCTATCACTGTCGCGTCATCTTCCCATTCAGCGCCGATGCACCACGACCGCCAGGACCCGGCTGGTCCGGCCGGCCGATACTTATGCCGTGCGGTAGGTCTCTCTCGCGTCATCACTGCCCAGATGACCCTCGCCATTTTGTTGGCCAGGGCGACTGCAGCGAGTTTGATCGGCTTGCGAGCGATAATGCGCCCCAGCCAACTTTGAGCGAAGTTCTGCTTACCCCGCGACCAGAGTGTCGTGGACATAGCGCCAATGACGAGGAGCCGGCGGATAGTGCGATCGCCCATTTTCGTGATGCTGCCCAGCCGCTCTTTGCCACCACTCGAGTTCTGACGTGGCACAAGTTCACGAGCCTCGCAGGCTGGAACAAACGGGATCAGCTAAAGGCCGGATCCCGCCGTTCGTAGCTTGCGCCGGGCTTAGTCATCACTACCCATGCGATCCGCGCAATCTTTGCCGCCAAGGCGACGGT
>NZ_JASAUS010000179.1:0-12361 GCF_029953005.1 Bradyrhizobium sp. Mp27
CCGTCGTTGCCGCCTCCATACCCCCCGCCAACGATTTGCAAACACGTTGATCAACAGACTGCAATCCCCACGCCAAACCTTTGCGAGTGGGACGCGAACGTCGCTTACAGTGAAGCTCAGGCGTATTTGCGTTGCTCAGGTCGTGGTGAGCGTCTCGGCACTGACGTCAACGGCCGTACTGCTGTCGTGCCTCACGATCGTCGTGAACAAGCTCTGATTGGCTGGAAAGAGCGACGCCGTCCTGACGCAGCCTGCAATGCTCTATTGCCAAAACGCCAAAGCCGGATCGTATCGCGCCCGGCGCGTCTACGATCCGGCTTAACGACGAGCTATCGTTCCAGCCATCGCCGTGAGATCAATCAGGTGGCAAGTCCACAAAGGCCAAATGCCTCAGGGGCGTGCCTCTGGCGGGAGCGAAAGCGGGTCTCGATGCCCGAAGACCTACTACTTTTTCTTGGCGGCCTTCTTCGCCTTCTTCGCGACGGTCTTCTTTGCCTTCTTCGCTTTCTTAGCCATATGCCCTCCGTCAATCCTCAATGGATGCAAACCGGGAATCGGTATGCACAGAAAAAAGTGTAACACTGTTTTGAAAGATTGACAGTGAGGCGGCTTGATCGCGCTTTTCGAGTCGCTCGACGTTGTTCGAGAAGATAGCGCTGCATGAGAAGAGCGACCGATGCCGTCGCATCGCTGCCGCGGCAATTCCAGGCAACGGCTGCCCCATGAGACAGCGATCTCAAGAGAAGGCAGTCCCAAGAGAAGGCGATCCTAAGTGAGCCGTCTCCAACACGCGGCTCCGTGCTCGCAGGACGCCTTTAAGAGAAAGCCGTGACGAGAGGGCCCCGCGACCGATGCTGGCGGAGACCGTTGGCGTCAGTCGGTGGATTTCCTGATCAAGGCGACGAGCGCTGTTGTCGTCCTCGCCGGCCGCCCGGCCGAGAATGCGGCAGAGCTGGCAGGCCGGAGGTTGGCGCTGCCAGGGCGAGGTTCACATGGTCTTTGCTGCTGTTTCGCCGGAGCAGGTCCAACCTGTAGCGATCGCGATACGCCGGGGCATGTCACGAACGTCAGAGCGGGTCTCGGCGGCCTTGGCGCGGTTGGGGATGATGTCGACGCCGAGGCACTGATGAGAGACTGCGGTAGCCCTCGAGCGCCATCGTCTCGAGACATTCCGACGTGCGTCGGCCTTTGTCCTTCTGTGTTAGCGGGTCCGATCTCCCTGCGCGTGGCTGAGTGACCTATGGGAAGGGCTCCGCCTGCCAAACCCTCGCTCGCATAGCTTTTTTCCCCGCCGGACAAGTCCGGCTCCTCGCGGCCGCTTCGCTCCAAAAAAGCCATCGGCTCAGGTGCTCCGCATGCGCTACGCCCCGCGTGAACGCGGGTTCGAAGGCGTTTCGCTTCCCATCACGGTCCAGCCATCGCGAGGGGATCGGCTCCTCGCGAACAAAGGACAAAGACCATGACCGCAATCGGATACGTCACCAAGAACGACAACGGCAGCTACAAAGGGCAGCTCCGCACCGTCTCCATCAGGGCCGACATCGACATCATCCCCAACCGCGACAAGACCGCCGACATCCACCCCGACTTCCGCGTGATGACCCAGGGCGTCGAGATCGGGGCAGGCTGGATCCGCCGCGGCGAGAACAGCGGCAAGGACTATGTGAGCCTCTCGCTGGCAGCGCCCGAGTTCGGTCCGCGCAAGCTCTACGCCAATCTCGGCCGAGCCGCCGGCCAGGACGACGACAGCGTCTTCGCCCTGATCTGGAACCCCGGCGACTAACGCCAACGGCCCCCGCGAACACCGGTCGCGGGGGCCCTCACTTGACCGCTCTCTCGGAGTTGCGCTCGTGCCTCAATTGGTCGAAACCATCTGCATTGGGACATTGTCTGCTGGGGCGACTATTGGAAAATTCTGTCACGCCGTCGCGCGAAGGCGCCGGTGATCGTGCTGCCCGCGGTCCTGTCGGCTGCAATCCCGTCGCCTATGATGGCAGCGATTGGGCCTGGGAGTTCCTGCGCCGCAACGAGGACTACGCCAAAGACTGGCGTTGCTCTGTGCCACAACGCTTGCCATGCATCACGCTGATCGACGGCACAAAGCTGTTGCGGCTGCCGAGACGCTTTCCCCGGGCGGAGAAATGGGGCCTCCACGCCTTCGCCAATCCCACGCTTGATGCCGCGCAAACGCCCGTGTTCTGGCATGCGAGCGCTCTCAAACGCGTGGTCCGGTTGAAGGCAACTCGGCCGACAGGGGAGGACAAAAGCGGCGCGATGACGCTCGCAGATTTCAAGGTTGATCGACGTGCCGTGATCGACGCCGAAGGCGTCCCGCTCGTCCTCTTGAAAGGCGGCGGGGTCCATATCCCCCTCGAAATCCACGGCCTGCGCGCCCTGACATTGCCCTTCGCGCCAGTCTTCGAACTGCACGATCTCGCCGATCTCTCGGCCCAGACGGACCTCCTGAAGCAGCTCAAGCGCTTCACTGAGCAGGGCTTCCAGGCCTCTCAGCGATCGCCATTTGCAAACGACGAGCGCTTGCAACACGCGCTCATCGCGCTCGATGAGAGCCGTCGTGGCAAGACTTACCGCGAGATCGCGATCACGATCTTCGGAGAGAAGAAAGTCACCGAGGAATGGCGCAGCCATAGTCAATTCTTGAAGGACCGCACGCGACGGCTCGTCGCGAAAGGCAACGAGCTCATGCGAGGTGGCTATCGAGACCTCCTGGGTTAACGAGGCCTTGCCGGATTAGCCGACTGGCCGAGTTCCCCGCTCACTAGACCAATTTTGCGCGCGCCTAGTGGCGAAATGCGCCTCGCCCAACTTCGCCACTCCCTAAACCGCTTCCGATCGGACGACGCTTCTTCACACACCTACGGGTTGCGTGGGCTGTAAGAAGGAACACTTCTGCATGACCGGAAACGACGACAAGGAAGCCGAGAAGCCCTTTCTCAACACCGTAGAGGCCGCAGCCTGGCTGCGGCTCACCAAGAACACCCTCGAGAAGATGCGGGTGGACGGACGAGGGCCCGCCTACCGCAAGCACGGGCGCTATGTCCGCTACCACATCGAAGACCTCGTCGCATACTCTGAGGCCAGCAAGCGGAGGTCGACCTCCGATGCGGATTGATCACCCAAGGCGGCGTCAATTGGCTGTGCTCTCGGCCATGTCCGCCGGCATCATCACGGCGCTGATATCGTTCGTGCCGGAAGAGCCGCTGATCATCTACAACGCCTCTGGCAGCGCGCCGCTCGGCTTCTACTACGTCGAGCTAGGGGTGCCCGCGAAGGGCGATCTGGCCGTGTTCAGGCCGCCGCCGACCATCGAGATCCTGATCCTAATCCACGACGTCCTGCCGGCGCCCGTCCCGCTCCTGAAGCAAGTCATGGCCAGCGCCGGCGACGAAGTCTGTCGCGCCAAGGAGCCGATTGGCACCATCTCCATCAACGGGAAGGTGATCGCCGAGGTGCTGGACAAGGACCGGGCAGGGCGGCCGCTGCCGTCCTGGGAGGGATGCGTGAGGCTGGTCGAAGGGGAGTATTTCCTGATGCACCCGCACTCGTTCGATTCGAGGTACTTCGGGGCGGTGCTTCGGTGCGATATTATCGGCGTCGCACGGCCGCTCTGGACCTGGAATCCAAACAATTAGCTGGCTACGGACACCCTGCCTCGGGCCGGGGTCCGTTGACCCGCGTGCAGATCCGGTCTTGAAGTGTCTCCATGTAGACGCCCGTTTCCCGGTAGATGAAGGTAAGGACCGGACCTAGATCACCATACAGCACGGCAACGGGCGCAAAGTTTGGATCGCCGGCCTTGGCTGGCAGTTTGTCGGCGACCGGCTTGAGCTGTTCGGCCATGCGCCGCAGCCGTTGCTCCATTGGAGGATGCGAAATCGAACGTCCGGGATATGAGACTTGTCCCCTTTTGCCCTTAAGGACATCGCAGACAAACGCCCTTGCGTTTTTTTCGATCTGGGCCACCGGCGTTGGAAACTCTGTGGGCTCGAATGCCTTGTGCAGAGGCTGCGGGCTTATGAAATCCCGCCGGGCGTTCAGTTTCTGCCAGCCATCCGCGGCGAGAGCCAGTTGGTCAATATTGGAATAGACCGAGCCACGTTCGGACAGGATCGGATCGCGATAGGGAGGGGCGCCAACCAGCTTGACCAGAATTTCGAAGGAGCTCGCGTCGGCTTCCTCCTCCATCTTCGTCGATACCGGATCGCAGCTCGCCCGCAGGATCTCCAGCTTGGCCGCGGGTGGCTGACCAATATCGATTCTTTCGGCCCTTCCGGCATATTCACCAAGTCGTTTCTGATGGAGATGGCCCAATTCGTGGGAAAGGACGTATAGCAGGGCTAGGCTCTCTCGCGGTTCCTTGCGGCCTGCCTTGGCAAAGATACTCACGGCGCTCGATGAGCAGCGTAGCTCCATGTGCTCGACAGAAGTGATGACGCAACCGCCACGGACGCTGATTGGATCGATCGGATCGGTGTCCCGGGGCACGCGGGTTGCGCAACCTGAGGGATCCGTACCTCCCTTTGCTGCGTCGATCACGACGTAAACATCCAAGGTCTTGCCATCGGTCGATGGGGCAGGCGGATTGATGGCGATAGAGGTGATGGCCAGCGGTTTGCCAATGACGGCATAGGCATCGATCGCCCGCTCCATCGTCGGCTGTATGAATTTGTTGTTCGAGCTATCGAGACGGCAGCCCGGAATTTTGGGTGTCGCGGCGGGACTCTGTGCTCCGGCGGTATCGGTCAGAAACCAAGCAAGCGTAATGATCAGCAGGTGGCAGGGTAGGCCGCGGCGCATGTCATAGACCTCTGCGATCAATCATGACTTCAAAGGCGACATTCGGGCCGTTGACCTCCTTCAAGATCGGCCAGCGCTGGAATGCTTCCTGCACGAGTTGAACCGAGGCCTTCCGGGCGACAAATACCGCGAGCCGATACAAGCTGAGATTGGTCAAATGCGGGACAAGACGCTTCCCGCTGACCGTGTCGGCCGAATCCTTCGCCAGATTATGATGGGAAATCGTGCCGTCCGGACAGTCCTTGGGAAATCCCCAGGACACATAACCCGAGACGAGCCCCTGCGACCTGAGCGCCATGATGGTGTCCTGATCGGCCTTGCGCCAGGGTCCGATGACGACAATGTCGTCGGGATTTTTCACCTTGGGAACTTGCAGCTCGATGTAATTGCTATGTGCGTAGAAATCCTGCACAGCATGGAGCGCTTGCCCTAAGGCAAAGAACGCGCGCTTCGCCGCCGCAACCGACTCCGTCTTGTCATCCTTGTTTTTCGCGGCAAGCGTCGCATCCGCCTCCAGGCCAACCTCATTGATGAGCGCTGCCAGATAGGTCTCCGCCCCCTCAAAATGGCAGTTGTCAAAATGCGCCTTCGATTCAAACTGGTGTAGAATATCCTGAGTGTAGAGCGCCTTGCGGAGCTCGCCCACGAACTGATTGGCGACCAGTCCCTCAAGCAATTCCCGGTGTGTCGGAAAGTCGAACGGCCTGTCGCAGTCAACGCAAGTCGCGACAGCGTTGGACTTAAGCAGGTCGGGAACGGTCGCGCTGGGAGGCTTTGGCGGGGCCGTTCCGCTCTGTGCCATCGCACTTGACGCGACGATCATCGCAAAGACCGACGAAATCAACCCAAGGCGCATCGGCCGCGCTCTGTTGAGGGAAAATAGCAATCCGGACACGGCGGCAGGGTTCATAGCACGCCGTCCATGAGTGCCTCCCTGACGGCCTTGACCGCCGGGTTTTCGGCATTGATCGTCAAGAGCCGCTCGGTTCCATAGACTTGCATTCGATCTTGCCCTCGCAATAACCGGATCGCGATGTGAAATCCCAGCGCGCGATATGCCTCGAATTGTTCTTCGCTGAAGAACTGGTCGCCCGTCGTTTCATGAGGAAATGCGGTGTAGCGGCGGCCGTAATCGCGGACATAGTCGTTCTCGTCTCCGCTCAACGACGATTTGATGTACAGGAGCCAACCCTCCTGTCCACCGTCATACTCAATTCTACCGATCGCTGCGTGAGGTCCCGCTTCTTCGATCGTGGGGCTCTCCGCCGAACCGCCATCGCCCATATTGGTGATAGTGCGGCTCCTGATCTTGTCCCAAGGCATCCAAATACGCACCCCCAAGTCGATGCGAGCATACCGTTGAAGCGCAAGGAACGAGGGAAAGCGCATTGCCGGATCGGCCTCCGCATCGACGGCGACAATGACCTTGCAGCGGCGGCGCAGTAGCTCGTAGATGCCGAGATTTTCAATGTGGCCGCCGTCGGTCAGGTAGACGTCCTCACTGTTCTCAGTGAGTCTCCCGGTAATCTCATTCAAAAGATACCAACGGTTTGAAGTGAGGCGCTTGCCCGGTTGGGACAGCGCTTTGGGATTCTTCAACCAGTAGCCGGTGCGGACATTCAACAAGGCGAGCGTGGCTGTGAGTGCCTTGATGGAATTGGCGCCCATGTTTGACGAGAACGCGGCCCCCGAGACGCCCATTGCCGTTGCAAGGTCGAGGCCCGTGTCGAGCTCCATCTTCTCGGTTTTGCAATAAGTGGTAGCGACGCTTCCGATGTAGGCGGGCGAAAATAGAAAGAAGTCGGCATTACGACCACGACGATTGGCATAGTCCGAGCCCTGAATATTGAGCGCGGCGTTGATCAATTGGTAAGGCCCCTTGAGCTTGTCCTTGACCAAATCGGAAAGCTGCAAGGTGTCGAGCGGCTCGAAATCGCGGCCCTGATCCATGTCGTCGAAGCGTTTTCGCTGGGTCTTCGCCTTGCTAGGGTCGAACAGGAAAGCCTTTGAGAGACGGTCGCGATAAAGACGGTGTAGCGAATTCGCATTCGGCGTGAGCTTGTAGGAGATGAGAAAGAGCAAAGCTCCAAAAGCGAAGTATAGGACTGCGATGCCCCAGGTTGGCGCAGTCTTACCGACCGCTGCCTGTCCGATCAGGTAGTTTGGCAATTTGGCCGCGCCAAGCAGCCAGCTCGGTGTGTGTCCGTACGGTTCGGGGATGGGCGAGACCTCGTCAGGACGGTCAGAGCACGGGCTGTTCGCGCCCGATGTAGATGCGCTCTGCCTGCAATCCAGCGAGCCTGAAAATTTGATTCCCGGCCCGTCGATTTGCATCGTTCCATGAATGGGAGGCGGGCTCGCGGGACGTGGACGCGGTGAAGGTCCCGTATTTTCGATAGCCCAGTAGCACAGATAGAGAAAGCCAATCCAGATCAAGAGCGGCACGGCCGCGCCTGCGATCCAGATCGCCGCTTCGCTGAGCAGTGCGGCGGCCTTGGTCGAGATCGCCGAAGAGGATGTGACGGATTTGAACAGTGTCCCAATTTGCTGACGGAAGAACGTCACAACGGCAGCGATCGGGGTCGCGATGGCCGCCAAACCATGGATCGCGGAGGTCAGAAGCGCTTCGCTTGAACCTGCAGCAGTGGTGCGTTCGGAGAGCTCAAACATTCCTTCGAGGGCATAGGGCTGAAGTTCGCAGAAGAATGCCATGGCGATGAAGAACAGACAGCTGACCCCGAAAACTGGCGGCCATGAGGCGAACTCCGATTGTTTGGCACCGGGCGAGGACCGTCTGACAGCCCAGATCAGGAACAGGATCGTGACGATAAGCGCGACGGCCAACGTGATGCCAAAATTGTTGACCGGTACGAGCCAGTCCAGATTGTAGCCGAAGAAATCCGGCGTCCGAAGGCTTGACCGCGTTGGATTGGTCGCGATGACCAGAATCGCCGCCAAGAGGATAAACGGCAGCGTCAACGCCGCGTTCGCGATCAAACCGCGCAGGATGATCGCCACCGCGGTGACGACATCCCGGCCGCCGCGCGGAATGAGATAGTTGGAATAGTTGCGCAAGTGAGCGACGGAATCGGTATCCTTGACGTCAGAGGGGGCAGCCGTGTCGGGATCTTTCGATCTTGTGGACTCGCCAAACACGAACTCGCCGGTCTCGGACTTGTTCATGGTGGCGCTGATCGATGCGCCGAGATACCCGCCGCCGGAGACCGTCGAGAGATAGTCAAAACGGCCAAAGATGCCGTGCTCATTGAACGCCTGCGTCACACCGAGGCAGAACGATGCCGACCTTATGCCTCCGCCCGACAGGGAAAGAGCCGCGACCGCTAACGGAGGTGCGCCCGGGCCAACGCCTTTGAGGTCGATCTTGCGTCCTTCGGTGCGCTTTTCAATGAATCTTATCTCCTTCCGGACCATCTCCTCAAAATTGTCCGGGTAAGCCGCTTGTCCAGTCGTGGCCGCTGGTCCTGCCACGGTTGCTGGTTCTTTCGTAGCCGCTGAGCTTGTCGTGGTCGCTGGTTCTGTTGTGGCTGTTGGTTCCATGCTGCCTCAGTAAACCGGTCCAAAAGTTTATGACTTGAGAGGTGCAGGCGCTGTCGCCTGGAAGCGACCGCGAATGCACGAGGCGTGTCTGCCGCAAGTGTTCGCCAGCCGATCAGTCGCGCGAGGCGCCTGCGAAAACGTCTGGCGCATCGTCGAAGTGAATGCCGGCAGGCAACAAACCTCGGAGTCCTATTGCGCGCGGCCGAGCGGGGGGGGCCTGCGCATATTCCTTCGAAAAACAGCAACCGGCGTACGCAAGGTCGCCGCCAGAAGCGGCGCACAATTCGCGGCCAGAACAGAGCTTCCGATCGACGCGAAATTTGCGTCCAATAAGCTCAACCTCAAATTGATCTAACTATGTCTTACCAACAGAGCAAGTCAATGGGAGGGCAAGATAAAAGCAGTGGCGCTTGGACGCACCTAACTCCTTGTCTGCACATCCCAGATTTGGCGCCGTCGAGATGCGGGGTGTCGCCAGACCACGCCTATAGCGATGGTGTTCCTGCATGATTGCGTCTGCGTCTTGGCGCACTGCCGATCACCCCACATATCGGTCGCGCTCTTGAGTTGGACGCAAGGTCATGGACGAGATCGACGACGAATTCGACGTAAAGCTTGGCAAGATCGGCAATCGACAAACGAAGAAGGCGGCGAGCTATCTCCGTCGCGTCCGCCAGGAGGCTCAGAAGGCCGGCGCCAGCTCGCAGCGAGCCTCGTCATTCACGGGCGGCAGGATTGGTCGCGGTCACGCCCAGGGCGCGACGCTTGCCGGACGCGGTCGTGCGACAGGCCAGCGGCGCGTTGTGGTCAAGGCGCGCATCGTCCGCATCAAGTCGGGCGAGACAGGTGCTGTCCGCGCGCACCTACGTTACGTCCAACGCGACGGCGTCACGCGCGAGGGAACACCAGGCGAATTATACGATGCCGAGGCCGACCGCGCCGACGCCAAGGCGTTCACCGAGCGTAGCGCCAGCGACCGCCACCAATTTCGCTTCATCGTCGCGCCTGAGGACAGCGCGGAACTGGCCGATCTAAAGCCGTTCGTGCGCGACCTCATGCGCCAAATGGAACAGGATCTTGGCACCCGGCTCGACTGGGTCGCCGCCGATCATTTCAATACGGGGCATCCGCACACCCATTTGGTGCTGCGCGGCAGGGACGATCAGGGAGATGACCTCGTCATCGCTCGCGACTACATCTCGCACGGCTTGCGCGCGCGGGCGGCCGACCTCATCACCCGAGAGCTTGGCCCAGAGACCGAGATCGAGGCGGCTCGCAAGCTGCAGCAAGAGGTGACGGCAGAGCGGCTCACTCGCCTCGACCGGGCGATTGTGCGCGACGCTCGTGATGGCCATCTGGACGTTGGGGCGCGGCCACAGAAGGACTCGGCCTGGCATGCCGCGCGAACAGGGCGGCTACGAACGCTTGAGCGAATGGGATTGGCCGAAGAGGAAATCCCTGGACGCTGGCGGATCGATGCCGAGCTTGAGGCAAAGCTCAGGCGTATGGGGGAACGGGGCGACATCATCAAGACCATGCATCGCGAGCTCGGCGAGGCGGGTTTAGCAAGGGCGGCTGGGAACTATGCGATCTTCGATCCGGCACGGGACGGTCAGCGTGTGATCGGGCGGATTGTCGGCGAGGGGTTCTCGGATGAACTTAGCGAACGCCGCTATGTCGTGATCGATGGGGCGGATGGACGAACGCACTATGCCGAGATTGGTGCTTTGGCCGGTCATGACGACGCCCCCGTACGTAATGCCATCGTTGAGCTTAGACCGCGGTCTGCCGAGCCACGTGAGATCGACCGGACGATCGCGAGGATCGCGGACGCCAATCGCGGCATCTACAGCGACCAGCTGCATCGGGAGTTCGACCGGAAGGCCTCTGGCGAGTTCATCGCGGCACACGTGCGGCGTCTGGAGACGATGCGGCAGGATGGGTTGGTGAGCCGATCAGTTGAGGGAGGCTGGAGCGTAGGCGCAGATCACCTCGACCGGGCGCTTCGATACGAGGCGCTGCACCGGTCGCGCAATCCCGTGCAGATCGTGGTTCTCTCTTGGCAAAGGCTCGAGGACTTGCCTCAAGTGGTGGGCGCAACCTGGCTCGATCGCAAGCTCGTCTCGAAAGATCGTGACGCGTTCGCGTCCATGGGGTTCGGCGCTGAGGTCGAAATAGCTCTCCGCACGAGGCGGCAATGGCTCATCGATCAAGGGTTCGCAAGGGAGGAAGAGGGGCAGGTACGCTACGCGCGGAATATGCTACGGACACTCGAGGTGCGTGAGTTGGCAAGGACTGCGGCCGATATCTCTGCTCGAACCGGGCTCGAATTTCGCGACGTGAAGCCCGGCGATAGCGTCAGCGGTACCTACCGGCGGATGCTGACGCTGAACAGCGGTCGCTTCGCCCTGATCGAGCGATCCCACGACTTTGCGCTGGTGCCTTGGCGACCTGTCCTGGAGCGCGCGCGCGGGCAGCTGGTGACCGGCAGCGTCGGTGGGGGCGGCATATCCTGGTCGATCGGGCAAAAGCGCGGTTTGGGTATAAGTTAGGAAATCTGGCTGTAAGCCTCTGACTTACAATAGTTATACTATTTTTGCGTAAATAGTATAACTGGCTTGTCGGTGGGTTCCGGGAGGTATACTGTTTTCGCGAAAATAGTATAACTCAGGGACCCGCCATGGCTCCAACCCAACCCCTCGATATCTCGTACCAGACCCTCTATTCGGAGCTGGTCCAGCGCAGCCTCGACGAGAGCTTTACGTCCGAGTTTTCCTCGGATGGCAGGTTCGTGGCTGTCGAGGTCAAGGGCAAGAAGTACTGGTACTTCGACAAGCCCAAGCCTGATGGCGGCGGCCAGGATCGTAGCTACGTCGGTCCCGTGGACGATCCCGAAATCACAAAAAGGGTCGAAGCCTTCAAGGAACTGAAGGCCGACATCAAAGGACGCCGTCGTCTCGTCTCCACACTCGTCCGCGAGGCCTACCTGCCGCGTCCGCTCGCGCTCGCAGGCCAAGTCGTCGAACAATTGGCAAAAGCCGGCTTCTTCCGAATGAGGGGAGTCCTCGTCGGCACGGTCGCCTACCAATGCTACTCCGCCATTCTCGGCCGGCGCCTCGATGCAGTTGCCATGCAAACCGGTGATGCCGACTTTGCGCAATTCCACGAGATTTCGGTGGCCATCAAGGACTCCATCCCGCCCATCTTGCAGGTGCTGCAGGAGGTCGATCCGACGTTTCGCGAGGTGCCGAGTCAAACGGATAGCAGGGTCTCAACTCAGTTCGTTTCGAAGGAAACCAACTTCAAAGTCGAATTCCTCACGCCCAACCAATGGTCCGATGACCAGGCAGGCAAGCCCGTTCCCATGCCCGCCTTGGGCGGCGCTTCGGCGTTTCCGCTACGATTCCTCGACTTCCTGATCCACCAGCCGGTCCGCGCGGTGCTTTTGCACGGTGCCGGCGTACCAGTTCTCATTCCATCGCCGGAACGCTACGCCGTTCACAAGCTCATCGTCGGATCCCGCCGGAAGATCGACGGCGATCCGAGCGCTAAAAGCTCGAAGGATCGCCTCCAGGCAAAATCCATCATCGAGGCCATGACTGCCAATCGTCAGCATGCCGACCTCGCATCGGCTTTCGTGGAGGCCTGGGATCGTGGTGATCATTGGAAAACAGCGATCCGCGCGAGCATTGCGACTTACGACGAGGACTTCCAGACCTCTCTCCGAACTGAGCTCACGAAGGGGATAAGGGAGATAGGCTCAAATCCCGAAGACTACGATCTCGCACAGCCGCCAACCGGCGGAAGTGCCGAGACACAGGAATGAACCGCAGAAAATTGCGATGAACAGGCGACAAATCGTACTGAGAATATTCGTAAGCGCTCCTTTCTACGCACCTATGCAGTTGAGCGCGGGGATGGGATGAGGTGTCCACCATGAACGAGGTGGACACCATCGATGATCACTCCAGAAGAACTTTTGAGA
>NZ_JASAUS010000180.1:0-12256 GCF_029953005.1 Bradyrhizobium sp. Mp27
TCGAACGCTCAGGTCAACCAAGCCGTTCCGATGACACTGCTGGGGCCCGGCGTCACGCGACGCCGCGGCCAGCCGCGCGCGTAGCCTGTGCGGTAAAATACGCGCTTACGAATATTCGGCCCGCCGATCGCCGAACTTGCAACTACATGCTGCTGATGGTGCTGGTGATGATGTTCACCATCATCAGCAAAGACGTAGCGATCGTGGCTATCGGATGGAAGTTCCACCTTGCGCTGCCGCTGAGTAGCTTCGCCTAAGCGCAATTTGGTCTTAGTAGACGAAGCATCGAGCTCTTGCGCTTCGCGGCAAATGTCACTTGCCGAGGCGAGTCGTGCCGCCTTCAGGTAAGCGAGCCGCCGCGTTGTAAGGCGCTGCCTTGCACGCGCGCGAATTAATCTTACTTACGCTAACCGATCACACGCTGTTGAAGCGTTCGACCATGCTGTATCGGATTTGCTCTTCAAGTCGATTGACCCGATCGCGTTTGACCAGGCTCGCGCTCATCGACAGCACGAATTTTAATTTCGATTGAAGGCTTGCCGGATTCACCGTTCTCATCGCGCCGCTCACATCGAGCGGGTGGCAGCGAATGTTTCCGGCAAAAATCTATGTTGGCCAAATCACCGTCGTGTTCGGCATCGTCGCCGCATCGACATGGGGAGCGACGCAATGGACTGCGGCGGCTCTCGGATATCAGCCGCGGCTCGGCGATCCCTGGTTTCTCATTGCCAACTATCCGATCTATCTGCCCTGGCGGTTGTTCGAATGGTGGTTTGCCTTTGAGGCCTATGCGCCTGAAATTTTCGAAGAAGGCGGTGCTATCGCGGCATCCGGCGGGGTTGTCGGTGCGCTCTTTGCGATCGTCAATTCGGTGTGGCGCGCACGCCAAAATCAACTCGTAACGACATATGGCTCAGCCCGCTGGGCAGAGATGCATGAAATCAAGGCCTCGGGCCTGTTCACCGCCAAGGGCGTATTCCTCGGGCGCCTCGAGAACAACTATCTGCGTCACGATGGACCGGAACATGTGATGTGCTTTGCGCCAACGCGTTCGGGCAAGGGTGTGGGGCTCGTATTGCCGACGCTGCTGTCGTGGACCTCGTCTGCGGTGGTGCACGACATCAAAGGCGAGAACTGGCAGCTGACGGCGGGCTGGCGCTCGAGCTTCTCGCATTGCCTCCTGTTCAATCCGACCGACCAAAAAAGTGCCCGCTACAATCCTTTGCTCGAAGTCCGCAAAGGAGCGGCCGAGGTCCGCGACGTCCAGAATATCGCCGATATCCTCGTCGATCCTGAAGGAGCGCTCGAACGCCGCACCCATTGGGAAAAGACCAGCCATTCGCTCTTGGTCGGCGTCATCCTTCACGTCCTCTATGCCGAAGAACAGAAGACGCTCACACGGGTCACCGAGATCCTGGCCGATCCCGCGCAGTCGTTCGAGAAGACGCTCAGGATTATGCTCGCCACGAACCATCTGGGAACGGCGAAGGAGCCGAAGGTCCACCCGGTAGTGGCCGCGACCGCGCGCGAGCTTCTGAATAAATCAGAGAACGAGCGCTCGGGCGTCCTCTCGACGGCCGTCAGCTTCCTAGGGCTCTATCGCGACCCAATCGTCAGCCGCAATACCGAGAGCTGCGACTGGCGAATTGCCGATCTGGTTGGTGCAGGCAAGCCGGTCACACTTTATCTCGTTGTCCCCCCGTCGGACATTAGCCGCACCAAGCCGCTGATCAGGTTGATCCTCAATCAGATCGGTCGCCGGCTGACCGAAGCGTTGAACGCCGGAAATGGCAAACAGCGTCAGCTCTTGATGATGCTGGATGAGTTTCCAGCGCTCGGCCGGCTTGACTTCTTCGAGAGCGCGCTAGCCTTCATGGCTGGCTATGGCATCCGAGCGTATCTCATTGCGCAGTCGCTCAATCAGATCGCGAAAGCGTACGGCGAGAACAATGCCATCCTGGACAATTGCCATGTCCGTATTGCCTTTGCCGCAAACGACGAACGCACGGCAAAGCGCATCTCGGACGCACTAGGAACTGCCACCGAACTGCGCGCTCAACGCAACTATGCAGGTCATCGGCTCGCGCCTTGGCTCGGCCACGTCATGGTTAGCCGCCAGGAAACCGCCCGGCCACTCCTGACTCCGGGGGAGGTGATGCAGTTGCCGCCCGATCAGGCGATCGTCCTCGTTTCGGGTCTAGCACCGGTCAGAGCTTCCAAGCTCCGCCACTATGAGGACGCGAATTTCGTCGGTCGTTTACATCGGCCGCCGGAGCTCGACGGTGCCGAGTATCGCGATCGTCCTGAAGCGCGAGCCGACGACTGGGGCGGACAGACCCGCGCTGTCGATCTTCGCCTCGCGACGACCCCGTATCGCGACCTTATGCAGGAAGACGGCGCAGAGGGAGGTCTCAAACAGCAATTGTCACTGTTGGACGAGGCCACCCCGCCTGTGAGTGAAGGCCGTTTCGTCGAGGAACGCCTGCTCGACGATGACGAGGATACAGCCGCCGATCGCAATCAGATGCAGCGCGCTGCAAGCCCATCCAGCTCCATACGTCAAGCGCACGCCGTCACCCGCGATGACGACGATCTTCTTCCTTCCTTTTGAAGAGCTGACCCCATGAAACCGAAACTCTCGGCTTACGTCTCCGATAGCGTCGCTCAGCGACTGGAACTTGCCGCAAAGCGTCCTGGCAGCAACAAGTCGGCCATCGTGGATGCCGCGCTCGACCGCTTTCTGAATCCAGAGCGAGACACAAGTGGCGACGCGGCGCTGATCCGAAGACTTGACCGCGTGAGCCGGCAGCTCGAACGAGCCGACCGCGACCTCTCGGTCATGGCCGAGACCATCGCACTTTTCATTCGGTACTACCTGACAATTACCCCACCGCTGCCCACTGGTGACCAGGACGCCGCCCGCGCTTTGGGGCGCGAACGGTTCGAAATGTTCGTCGCCCAGGTCAGCAAACGGGTCGCCTCCGGTGGTCGGCTTGTGGCTGACGTCATGGATCGCGTCAGCGCCTCGAAGCCAGATCTCTTTATGCGGAACCTGGAGGAGGGGGCCCCTCTCGTCCGAGACCCGGGAGCGGCGGCGCGGCATGCTGCGGACCGCAATGGGGCCGGCAATCGCCGTCGCGCTCGAAGAACCCGACGTTGTCGAGGTGATGGTCAACCCTGACGGGAAGCTGTGGCTCGATCGACACGGTTCGGGCCGCGCCGACACGGGCGTAGTCCTGACGCCACAGGAGTCCGAGCGGATCATCCGCTTGGTCGCCAGCCACGTTCGCGCGGAGGCGAGCGGCACGTCGCCGATCGTTTCGGCCGAGCTCCCGGAGACTGGCGAACGCTTCGAGGGTGTTTTGCCTCCAGTCTCTCTGGCGCCATGCTTCGCCATCCGCAAGCCAGCCACAACGACATTCCGTCTCGCCGATTACGTTAGGGCGCAGACCGTTTCGCCCGTCATGGCCAACGTGTTGACGACCGCAGTGAAGGAAGGGCGCAGCATCCTGATCGCCGGCGGCACCGGTTCGGGCAAAACAACGCTCGCCAACGCGCTGCTGGCCGAGATTGCTGGTCTTGAGGAGAGGGTGGTCATTATCGAAGACACCCGCGAACTGCGCTGCGACGCAAGGGACGCAGTGACCTTGCGGACCAAGCCGGGCGTGGCAAGCCTCGCCGATCTGGTGCGGTCGACGCTGCGTTTGCGTCCCGACCGCATCGTTGTCGGAGAAGTCAGAGGGGCTGAAGCCCTCGACATGCTGAAGGCCTGGAACACTGGCCACCCGGGCGGCATCGCCACCGTCCACGCCAATTCGGCGCGAGCCGCCCTCTACCGGATCGAGCAACTGATCCAGGAGGCCGTCGCAACGGTCCCGCGTCGTCTCATTGGCGAGGCCATCGACCTGATCGTCTTCATCAAGGGGCGGGGTCCCGCCAGACGTATCGAGACGATCACCGAACTCAGGGGCCTCGATTCATCCGGCGATTACCTGCTCGAGACCCCGCCCGGACTTCCAAACACCGCCCATCGTTCTTGATCCAGGGAGACTGCAAGATGCTGACTCAACTGCGTCCATACCTGCGTCCGTGCCTTCGCTGCCCGCGGACGCGCGGACTTCGTGTCGCGGAACTGACCGCGACGGCCGCTTGCTTTCTCCTAACCGCTTCGTCGGCGCATGCGGCCGGGTCGGGCATGCCATGGGAGGCACCGCTCGAGCGCATCCTCGAATCCGTGCAGGGGCCCGTGGCCAAGATCGTCGCGGTCATCATCATCACCGTGACAGGCATCTCGCTCGCCTTCGGAGACACCTCCGGGGGCTTCCGAAAGATGGTCCAAGTCGTCTTCGGCCTGTCGATCGCTTTCGCCGCCAGCTCGTTCTTTCTCTCGTTCTTCTCGTTCGGCGGCGGTGCGTTGATCCCATGAGGGCAGATGGATTCGAGCTCGTACTTCATCGTTCGCTCACCGAGCCAATTCTGATCGGCGGCGCGCCACGCGCCGCCGCCATCCTCATCGGCACGCTATCGGCGGTGCTGGCGCTCGGCCTGCGGCTCTGGCTTCCAGGCCTCTTGCTCTGGATCGTCGGGCACAGCCTTGCGGTCTGGTTCGCCAAGCGCGATCCGGCCTTCGTCGAAGTCACCGTCCGCCACACCAAGCACAAGGGCTGGCTCGCATGTTGAACTTGAGAGAATTCCGTGGCCAAGCGCACCGCCTTGCCGATTGGTTGCCATGGGCATGCCTGGTCGCGCCGGGCGTCATTCTGAACAAGGACGGCAGTTTCCAGCGCACGATTCGTTACCGAGGTCCCGACCTCGACAGCGCGACAGAGGCTGAGCTGATGAGCGTAACCTCACGGGTCAACAACGTCCTGAAACGGTTCGGGTCGGGATGGGCGTTGTTCTTTGACGCCACGCGCGTCCAGGCTTCCGAGTATCCGCGCTCGCAGTTTCCGGATGCGGTGTCTTGGCTCATCGATGAGGAGCGGCGAGCAGCGTTCGAGGGGGCCGAAGGCATTGCTTGGGAAGATCCGTCGCGGCCACGTGGACAGCACTTCGAGAGCGTGCTGCACTTGACCTTGATGTACCTGCCGCCGGCTGAGCGGGTCTCGCGGCTCGAGGGGCTGTTCCTGGAGCGGCCGAACGACGGAGAAAGTACGACGACCGGCGATACGCAACGCAATCGTGGCAGGCATCTCATCCACTCCGACTTGCCAGAACAGCCAGCAAACGGCGGCGATGGACAATCCCCTGGGACCGAAGGTCGCCGGAGCCTACCGCGAGGCGAGCAGGGCTATTGGGAGCATCTCCAGCGGTTCATCCAGGAGAGCGATCGGGCAATTGACCTGCTCTCATCAGTTTTGCCAGAAATCTGGCCGCTCAGCGACGCTGAGACGCTGACCTATTTGCACGGCTGCATTTCGACCAAGCGGCACCCCGTCAACGTTCCCGAGATTCCGGCCTATCTCGACTGCTTCCTCAGCGACGAGCCTCTCACCGGTGGTTTATCGCCGGCGATCGGCCGAAGCCATCTTCGCGCGCTGACGGTACTCGGCTTCCCGGCGGTGACCTTTCCAGGCCTGCTCGACGAGTTGAACAGGCTCGGCGTTCCCTATCGCTGGGCCACCCGGTTTCTGCCGCTCGATCGGACTCAGGCGAACGCAACACTGTCGCGGTATCGCAGGCAGTGGTTTGCCAAGCGAAAATCGCTCGGTGCGATCTTGAAAGAGGTCATGTTCAACGAGCAAGCTGCACTCCTCGATACCGATGCCAGTAACAAAGCGCTCGACGCCGATGTCGCTCTCTCCGAACTGGGGGACGACCTGGTCGCATTCGGTTACGTCACGACAACGGTGACCGTCACCGACGAGGACGCTCGGCAGGCTGACGAGAAGATCCGGTCCGTCGAGCGGGTGATCAATAGCCGAGGCTTTACGGTCATCCGCGAGAGCGTGAATGCAGTGGAAGCCTGGCTCGGCAGTCTTCCGGGGCAAGCCTACGCCAATATTCGTCAACCGATCGTTCACACGCTGAATCTCGCTCATATGTGTCCGCTCTCGGCGGTATGGGCTGGGCCCGCACGGTGCGACCACCTGGACGGACCGCCGCTTCTGATCGCGAAGACCAAGGGGGCCACTCCGTTTCGGCTCTCGCTACATGCCGGCGATGTCGGGCATACCATCATTGTTGGTCCGACCGGAGCCGGCAAATCGGTGCTACTCTCGATGCTCGCCCTTCAATTCCGGCGATATCCCGGGGCCCAACTCATTACCTTCGACAAGGGCCGCTCCGCGCGTGCCACTACGCTCGCCTTGGCGGGAGCCTGGTACGAATTGGGAGCCAAGGCCGGCATTGCCTTCCAACCGCTGAAGGATGTTGCGGAGGAGGGGGCGCGGCTCTGGGCGCTGGACTGGCTCTGCGGTGTGCTCGCCCATGAGCAGGTCGAGGTCACACCCGAAGTTAAGGAGGCGCTCTGGTCCGCACTCAAGAGCCTTGGTTCCGCGCCTGTGTCCCAGCGGACGATGACCGGTCTCGTAGCCTTGCTTGCGCGCGACGCGTTGCGGCAGGCGCTACAGCCATACACGCTCGAAGGACCATACGGGAGATTTCTTGACGCGGATGCGGATCGTCTTTCCGGCGCCGACGTGCTCACCTTCGAGATGGATGAGCTGATGGCGTTGCCAGGCCTGGTGGCGCCCGTTCTCACCTATCTCTTCCATACCCTCGAAGGTCGCTTTGACGGCCGGCCTACTTTGCTTGTGCTGGACGAAGCATGGGTCTTTCTCGACGATCCGCTCTTCTCAAGTCGCATTCGGGAGTGGCTCAAGACATTACGCAAGAAGAACGTTGCCGTCATTTTTGCCACCCAGTCGCTCGCCGATATCGCCGAAAGCCAGATTGCGCCGGCGATCATCGAGTCTTGCCCGACCCGGATCTTTCTACCTAACCCCCGCGCGCTTGAGCCGACGCAAACGGAGACCTATCGCCGGTTTGGCCTGAACGATACCCAGATACGCTTGATCGGGGAGGCCTTTCCCAAGCGCGACTACTACCTCCAGTCCCGTGCTGGAAACCGCCTGTTCGAGCTCGGCCTTGGACCGGTGGCGTTGGCTCTGGCTGCAGCTTCCTCGTCCGAGGACCAGCGGGCCATCGAGACGGTTTTGTCCCGGTCCGGCCCCCATCACTTTGCCAAGCGCTATCTCGCAGAGCGGGACCTGCACTGGGCTGCCAATCTCATAAGCACCTTCGAACAGGCGCTGTCGTCCTAGCGCGCCATCCATCCCAGCCAAAGCCTTGGAGTGACCAATGCTACGATCCCGCTCGCGCGGACTCGTCTCGCGCCCGATTCTTGCCGCCACCGTTCTTCTCTCCGTCACTGTCGGAGTTGAAGGGCTTAGCCGGGTAAATGCCCAGTCCATCGTCTACGATCCCTGGAACTATAGTCAAACGCTGCTCAGCGCCGCTCGTGCGCTCGACCAGGTCAACAATCAGATCAGAAGCCTCGAGAACGAGGCGCAAATGCTGATCAATCAGACGCGCCACCTCACGAGCCTGCCAAGCAGCGTCGTGGGCCAGCTAACGAGCACGATCAATCGGCTCAATGGCCTAGTGGCGCAAGCGAAAGGCATTTCGTTCGACGTCGACAAGGCGCGTAACGATTTCGAGCGTCTCTATCCACGCCAGTACAGCGCTTCGTCTTCCTCCAATCTCATGGTGCAGGACGCGACGTCTCGCTGGGACAACACCTATGAGGGGTTGAAGCAAGCGCTGGTAACACAGGCGACAATTGCCTCAAGTCTTGACGAAGATGGACAGACCCTTCGCACTTTGATGGCGAATTCCTCCGCCGCCGTCGGATCGTTGCAGGCGCAGCAATCGAACAATGAGTTGCTCGGCCTCCAGACCAAACAGACGTTGCAGGCGCAGATATTGCTCCTGACCCAGGCGCGAGCGGAGACGTTACGGGCGGCGGAACAGCAGGCTTCCGTGGCCGCTGCGCAGGAGCGCTTCACGCGCTTCATCGGCGACGGCCAGGCTTACTCCGGTGGAAAATAGGAGAGGGCACCATGGCTGATCTCTCTGTCATCGATCGCTTCACCGAGACATTCTCCTCGACTCCGGTTTCGGACTACTGTCGGGCGACGTTTCGTTCCTGAGTTCAACCCTGATCGGGATCGATGTAACGCTTGCCGGACTCGCTTGGAGTCTGAAGGCCGACGACCATATCATGGTCACGTTGGCCAAGAAGGTTCTCTACGTTGGAGCCTTCGCGTTCATTATCGGAAGTTTCAAGAATATTGCCGATATCGTCTTCGCTTCCTTCTCCAGTATTGGGTTGAAGGCGTCCGGCGGCGCGCTCACCGCGGCCGACTTGGCTCGACCGGGCTTTGTCGCAGCAGCGGGCTTTACAGCAGCTCATCCACTTCTGGAGGAGACCGGCCAATTCTCCGGCTTCGACGTCCTGACTAATCTGCCAACGATCTTGATCCTCTTGTTCTGCTGGATCCTGATCGTGCTCGCCTTCTTCGTGCTTTCCGTGCAGTTGTTCGTCACGCTCATCGAGTTCAAGCTGACGACGCTCGCAAGCTTCATCCTGGTGCCATTCGCGCTGTGGGGAAAGACCGCCTTTCTGGCGGAGAAGACGCTCGGCAACGTGGTCGCGTCGGGTGTGAAGGTGATGGTCCTCGCAATCATCATCGGTATTGGCTCGACCATCTTCGGCCAACTGTCTGACTCGTTGACGCGGCCAATCGATATCGCGTCGGCCATGAGTCTGCTACTTGCGGCCTTGTCACTGTTCGGCCTTGGCATCTTTGGGCCAGGCATCGCCGCCGGCTTGGTGTCAGGCGCCCCTCAGCTTGGCGCGGGCGCGGCGGCTGGAACGGCCGCGGGCGCTGCGGCGGTCGTGATCGGAGGTGGCGCGGTTGCGATGGGCGGTCTGCGCGCCGCTGCGAGCGGCGCAGGCGGCTCGGTCGCCGCAGTCCGCTCTGCAGCTTCGCTATCACGGGCGGCCACAGCCAGCGGTACCTCGGCTCAGACCTTGGCCGCAGGTCAAATCCCGGGCGCAGGAAGTGGTGGCGCGACTGGCGGCGGAGTCTCTTCCGGGAGCGCCCGTTCGCCAGCGACGCCAAGTCGAGGGCAAGCGAGAGAGGCGGCCCAGGTTGCGGCTCATACCTTGAAAGAGGGTGACAGAGGCGCGCATTCGTCGGGTCCAAAGCTGGAGGAGGAATAGACCATGGCAGCTCACCCCTTTCAGCGCGCATCCGTGCGATATGGCGAGACGCCTGAACCAGTCACCACCTACCAGAAGGCAGCCCAGGTCTGGGACGAGCGCTTAGGCTCGGCTCGCGTGCAGGCTAGCAACTGGCGGCTAGCTGCGTTGGCGGCCATCGGTCTCTCCGGCATGCTCGGTTTGACGATCTTTGCTCAAATTGCTCGATCCGGCGTCGTCCCTTACGTGGTCGAGGTCGATCGGCTCGGCGAAGTCCGCGCGGTCGGTCCTGCGCTCGAGGCGTATCAGCCGTCGGACGCACAGATCGCGCACTTCCTGGCGCGATTTATCGAGAACGTTCGCTCGTTGTCGATTGACCCTGTCATCGTCCGGGCGAACTGGCTGCGAGCTTATGACTTTGTCACCGATCGCGGCGCGCAGGCTCTCAACGATTATGCGCGAGAAGCTGATCCCTTCACGAAGATCGGGTCCAAGACCGTGACCGCTGAAGTCATGTCAGTCGTTCGTGCCTCCGGCGACAGCTTCGAGATCCGCTGGAAGGAGAACACCTACGAGAACGGCGCGATCTCAAAGACAGAGCGCTTCACCGGGCTCGTTACGACGGTCCTCAAGTCACCCTCGGATGCCGAAACGCTGCGGAAGAACCCGCTCGGCCTTTACGTCCATTCCCTCAACTGGTCGCGTGACCTCATCGGAGACGCAAAATGAAATCTGTTGTCATGACCAAGCTCGCGTCGGCCAGCGTCCTGACGTTGTCACTCCTACTCGGCGGTTGTGCCACCAAGCTCAACCTCGAGGCGCCATATGACGAGATGACATTCGAACGGGGCTTTCCGGAAGCGGATCCGCCGAAGCCAGTTGCGGTTGTTGAAACGCCCAAGGTCTTGCCGCTACCCGGTCAGTTGAAGCCCTATCCGACCAAAGGAACCAAGGACGAGAATCTGCCTCCTGAGCAGGCGATCGCGAAGGCGAACAAAGAAGCCAGGATGGAGCCCACCAAGGCCGGATATATCAACGCGATCCAAGTCTATCCCTGGACGGAAGGCGCGCTCTACCGGCTCTACGCCAGTCCTGAGAAAGTCTCGACGATCGCGCTTCAAGCCGGCGAAGAGCTGATCGACGTCTCGACCGGCGATACCGTTCGCTGGGTCGTTGGCGATACCGCGAGTGGGCAGGGAACCGCCCGACGGGTGCATATTCTGGTGAAGCCGACGCTTCCGGATATTCAGACCAACCTGGTCGTTCTGACCGACCGGCGCGCCTATCACCTTGAGCTTGTCTCCACCAAGCAGACCTATATGGCTTCGATCTCGTGGACCTATCCAACAGATACCCTCGTTGCGCTTCATAAGCAGAATGCCGTCGCCCAGGAGAATGAGGAGCGGGTCGCGGATCGAGGTGTGCGGCTTGATAGCCTTAACTTCCGCTATCGCGTCGAGGGGGATGATCCGCCATGGCGTCCGTTGCGGGCGTTTGACGATGGCCGCAAGGTCTACATCCAGATGCCGCCTGGTCTGTCCCAGGGAGAAGCGCCGCCCCTGTTCGTTGCCGGCGCCGATGGTCGGCCGAACCTTGTCAATTACCGAGTTCGCGGCTCCTACTACATCGTCGATCGGATGTTTGGCGCCGCGGAGCTTCGCCTCGGCGAAAATCCGCAGCGGACCGTGCGGATCATCCGCATCGACGCGCGGCCCGTGTCGCAGACCTTCAGCGCCGGGAGCGCCTCATGACGAACGGCCCAATTCAGGATCCGCGAGAGCCCCTCGAACTACGCGCGCGGCCGCGGCCTATTCGGCGCCTGAACAGGCGTGCGTTGATCATCGGCTGCGCCGTTGCCGCGCTATTCGTCGCCGGAGCGGTCATCGTCGCGCTCCGTCCATTGCGAGTGTTCAAGTCGGCCGATCGAGCGGAGCTCTACAACACCGACCGCAAGCAGACAGCCGAGGGCCTCAGCAAGCTGCCGAAGTCGTATGAAAACCTCACCCCAACGACACCTCGGCTTGGGCCACCGTCTCCTGGGGACATAGGCCGCGCCTTTGCCGAAAACGAAAAGAAGGCGGGCGTGGGTCTGGATGGAGGCTTCCGGACTAATCCGGAGGAGGACGCCGAGAGAACCGAGCGGATCCGGCAGACGCGCATTGCCCAGCAAGCCAAGGAGTCCGGTCTGTTTGTCAGGCTGTCGGAGAAGCAGGAGAAGCGAAAGCAGATCAATACGTCCGACGTGCCGGCAGCTACCCCTTCCGCCTTCAGACCGGCGACAGCTGACGCCGGGCCTTCGGCCGCTGATCTAGCCAAGACGGCTCAGGCCATGGTCGATCGGTCCAGCGAGATTATTCCGTCTCCGCAGGCGCGAAAGCTGGCCTTCGTGGCGGCAAAAGCCGACACAGAAACCACCAATCCCCATGCGCTTCAACCAGCTCCATCAACCTATGCCGTCATGGCGGGATCGATCATCCCGGCCAGCCTTATGACTGGCCTGAATTCTGATCTGCCGGGCGCCACGATCGGCCAGGTGACCGAGAACGTCTATGACACCGTGTCGGGTGAGCATCTTCTTATCCCCCAGGGAACTAGGCTCGTGGGCAAGTACGATAGCGTCGTCGCCTTCGGCCAGAAGAGGGCGCTGGTCGTGTGGGCACGTCTCATTCTGCCGAACGGCAATTCGATTGTGATCGAGAACTTACCGGCCACGGACGTCGCGGGCTATGCCGGGCTCGAAGATGAGGTGGACTTTCATACCTGGCAATTGCTGAAGGTGGTGGCGCTCGCGACTTTGATCGGTGTCGGGACGCAGCTGTCGCTCGGCAATGACGAGAGCGATCTCGTGAAGACGCTGCGGGAAAGTGCGCAGCAGACGACCAATCGCGCTGGTCAGCGACTGGTGGAGCGCGAGCTCGATGTGCAGCCAACGATCACAGAGAGCTGGCCCCGCAAATTCGGACAGTAGCTTGAGTGGATTTTCTGCCTGACAGCGGCGAGGATTCTTGCTGCGAATCAGGAGCGAAGATGACGAAGAAGAGCCGCCGG
>NZ_JASAUS010000181.1:0-12221 GCF_029953005.1 Bradyrhizobium sp. Mp27
CGAACGCTCAGGTCAACCAAGCCGTTCCGATGACACTGCTGGGGCCCGGCGTCACGCGACGCCGCGGCCAGCCGCGCGCGTAGCCTGTGCGGTAAAATACGCGCTTACGGTTAATGGAACGTTAACATGACATGTTAATAACATATTTATTGCGATGCACCCCCGCATAACGGGATCGCGTGCCAAACGAAAAACGCGGCGCCGAGGGCGCCGCGTTTGCCGATGAACTGGAGAGGATGAAGCCTCAGCTCGCCGCTGCCGTCGTCACCGTGTCGCGCTGGCGCTTCATGACGATCTTGTTCAGCGCGCCGAGATAGGCCTTGGCGGATGCCACCAGCGTATCCGGATCCGCTGCGCGCGCCGTCATGGAACGGCCGTCATGGGACAGCCGCACCGAGACTTCGGCCTGCGCGTCAGTGCCTTCGGTGACGGCGTGGACCTGGTACAGCTCCAGCTTGGCCTCGTGCGGTACCAGGCGCTTGATGCAGTTGAACACCGCATCGACAGGACCGTTGCCCTCGGCCTCCTCGATCTTGATCTGGCCGTCCACGTCGAGCTTCATGGTCGCGCGCTGCGGGCCATGGGTGCCGGCGATCACGGTCAGCGAAGTCAGCTTGATGCGGTCGTGCGACGCCGCCATCTCCTCGTCGACCAGCGCCTCGATGTCCTCGTCGTAGATGTCCTTCTTGCGGTCGGCGAGCGCCTTCATCCGCGTGAACGCATCTTCCAGCTGGTTCGGGCCGAGCTTGTAGCCCATCTCCTCCAGCTTGTGCACGAAAGCGTGGCGGCCGGAATGCTTGCCCAGCACCAGCGAGGACTGCTTCAGGCCGACCATCTCGGGCCGCATGATCTCGTAGGTGGAGGCGTCCTTCAGCACGCCGTCCTGGTGGATGCCGCTCTCATGCGCGAAGGCGTTACGGCCGACGATCGCCTTGTTGTACTGCACCGGGAACGAGGTCGCCGCCGATACCACCTTCGAGGCGCGGGTGAGCTGCGTCGTGTCGATCTTGTTCCAGTACGGGAATTTGTCGTTGCGCACGTTGATCGCCATCACGATCTCTTCCAGCGCGGCGTTGCCGGCGCGCTCGCCGATGCCGTTGATGGTGCACTCGACCTGGCGCGCGCCACCGATGACGCCGGCCAGCGAGTTCGCCACGGCCATGCCGAGGTCGTTATGGCAGTGCACGGAGAACACGGCCTTGTCCGAATTCGGCACGCGCTCGATCAGCGTCTTCATGAACTGAGTGTATTCGTCGGGCGTGGTGTAGCCGACGGTGTCGGGGATGTTCACCGTGGTGGCGCCGGCCTTGATGACGGCCTCCACGATGCGGCACAGATAGTCCATCTCGCTGCGGGTGCCGTCCTCGGCCGACCATTCGACGTCGTCGATCTGGTTGCGGGCGCGTGCGACCATCGCGACCGAGGTCTCGAGCACCTGCTCCGGGGTCTTGTTCAGCTTCACCCGCATATGCAGCGGCGAGGTCGCGATCACGGTGTGGACGCGGCCGCGCTTGGCGAATTTCACCGCTTCGGCGCAGCGGTCGATATCGGCCGGGTGCGCGCGGGACAGGCCGGCGATCACGGCATTCTTGGAGCGGCGGGCGATCTCGCTGACAGCCTGGAAGTCGCCTTCGGAGGTGATCGGGAAGCCGGCCTCGATGACGTCGACGCCCATATCGTCCAGCATCTCGGCGACCTCGAGCTTCTCCTCGAAGGTCATGGTGGCGCCGGGGCACTGCTCGCCGTCGCGCAGCGTGGTGTCGAAAATGATGACGCGGTCCTTGTCGGACTTGTTCACGGGGGCCATTGCAAAATTCCTTTATGAGCTTTTTGCGCCGTCAGTCTGCTGGGCGCTTGAGGTGTCCGGTGATCTTGACCAACCCCTGAGCGCCCAGGCGCATGGCGCCCAGCCGGCCCTCAGGGGCAAGTAAGAAGAAGGCCGCCAATCAGGAGGGTGGGCAGCAGCGCGGCCGGGATCGTGGCGGCGGCCAGAGCCACCTCCCCCGAAATCCCATCGATTTGGCCGCGAATCAGCATTGCCAGACCCTTTTGAGCCCTCAAATCCTCGGTCAAAACCGTTGACGGTTGGTTGCCGGGAGGCTCGATGCGCCGTTTCTAGACGAGAAATGGCTGCAACCGCAACGCCAAAAGATGGTCAGTAGAGGTGACCTAATCACACGCGACTGCCGCCGGTGTCGTCCAGTTCGCAGACCGCGCCGACCTCCCCTTCTTAAACCTGAACCGGCGTTGCGAGCAGGGGCTGGGCCTGATGGGTAGTCGCAAGGTAGGTGCCTGCAGCATCCTGACCGACCACGAAGTCAGCGGCGGTGTATTGTCCGAGCAATGCGAGCGTTGCCGTATGGACGCCATCCGAGAGGGTCAACGTGCCCCCACTGTGGTCCGCATTCGTCACATAGCTTGGATGCATGTGAACATCATAAGCCATGTCATCGAGATTGATCTTGTTCCCGACCTGGAAGCCGGAAATCGTTCCCGAGAATGCCGATGATTGAGCCAGTTCAAGTCTTGCGATTGGCGCTCCGAAGGTCACGTTGTGCATCGAGCCGCCCGCAGCGAGATGCACGACACCATACGCGTTAATGGTGGTGTCACTGGCCGTACCGCCGCTGTAAATGTCCTGCTCGCCATGATCGACGGTCGTGTTGGCGACGGTACCACCGACATACTGCACCCCGCCAGAAATCCTCGTGCCGGTGGCGGAGCCCCACACAATCTGAGAGCCGCCGTTGATCGTCGTGTCGATGGCGGTTCCCCAATCGATCTGAACATTGCCGGCATTCACCGTCGTGCCGATGGCAATGCCGTCGGCGTAGATGTTCTGCCGCCCGGAGTTGATGGTCGTGTTGGTGACGCGGCCATAGACGTACTGGAAGCCGCCGCTATCGACCGTCGTCTGATCGGCCGTACCGTACACCGATTGGCTGCCACCGTGCACCGCGGTGCTACTCGCACTGGCGCCGCCATAAATGGTTTGGTTGCCGAAATTGATGGTCGTGCTGGCAGCCGTGCCGCCGACATACTGCGCGCCGCCGGAATAAATGGTCGTACTGGCGCTGGAGCCCCACACGAATTGCGTGCCACTGTAGATCGTCGTATTGTTGGCAGCGCCCCAAACGACCTGGGTGCCGCGGATCACTGCACCGTCGGCCAGGCCGCCGGCATAGACATTCTGTTGCGCGCCGTTCGCGATCCCCCAACCGCTGGAGAGCCCGTAGACGTACTGTCGAAGACCGTCGCCGAGCACCGCTCCGTTGCCCCAGGACGCCGTGTAAACGTATTGAGACAGGCCGGGATTACCGGCCGCATCGTAAGCATAGACGGCTGGACTGTTGCTGAACACCGACACCGGCACACCGCTGATGCTCCAGTGTCCGTTCGCATCGGCCGTGGTCGTCACGCTCCACATAGTTGGATTCGACGCAAAGGGAAACGTCATGTCAGCGAGCGTGATCGTTCGGCCGGCGTCAGCAAGGTCGATCGTGCCGCTCACCGTGGCGGTTCCGCCGGCACCACGGACAATGGACGTGATGGCGAGGACCGGCGGGACCGTATCGACGACAAAGGTCAGCGGATCGCTTGCGGCGCTCCGGTTGCCGACCAGATCAGTGGCAACGGCGGTGTAGGAATAGCTGCCATCGGCAAGGTGACCGATGTTGACGCTCCAATTGCCGTTTTTATCCGCCGTCGTCACGTAGGACGGCGTCGCCGATCCGTTGAGATAGATGTTGAGGGTGCTTTCCGCTTCCGCGGTGCCGCTCAGCGCCTGCGCCGCCGTGTCATGGGCCGCGTTGACGATACCGCCAACGACGGATGCATTGGCGATCACCGGCGCAGCGGGCGGCATCGTATCCCAGACAAAGACCTGCGCCTTGATTGCGGTGCCGCTGGTGTCGCCCAGCGTACCGCCGTCATCCTGCCAGGTCACCGCAAAACCGCCGTTGCCGAGTGCGGTGATTTTCGGAACGGTTTGGTTGCCGGCCGTCTGGGTATTGATGAGAAAATTACCGCCAAGTTTACTGCCGTCAGCTGCGAATACCTGCGCTTGGATGTCGGTGCCGTTATCCCATGCGACGACGAAGTCGCCGTTGCTCAAGCCGGTGACGGTGGGAGAAGAATGAGATCCACCGCCTGCGAATTGGAATTCCCCGCCGATCTTGGTACCGTCGCTGTTGAACACCTGCACCCCGACGAGGAAGGCGTTGTCCTGCCAAGTGACGACAAAGCCGCCATTGGCGAGGCCGGTAATCGTCGGAACGACTTGATTGCCGTCCGTATACTTGTCGACGAGGAATTCCGAACCAACCTTGCTGCCATCGGCGGCGAAGACCTGCGCCTTGATGCTGGTGCCGCTGGCGTCGCCGAGGGTGCCGCTCAGATCCTGCCAGGTGACAACGAAGCCGCCGTTCCCAAGACCGGTGACCGTCGGAACGGTCTGGTTGTTCGCCGTCTGCGTGTCGACCAGAAATTCCGAACCAACCTTGCTGCCATCGGCGGCAAAGACCTGTGCCTTGATGCTGGTGCCGCTGGCGTCGCCGAGGGTGCCGCTTAGGTCTTGCCAGGTGACGACGAAGCCGCCGTTGCTCAAGCCCGTAACCGTTGGGAACTGCTGGTAGCTTGCCGTCTGAGTGTCGACCAAAAATTCTGACCCGACCTTGCTGCCGTCAGTGGCGAAGAGCTGCGCCTTGATGCTGGTGCTGCTGCTATCCCCAAGCGTCCCGCTGAAGTCCTGCCAGGTGACGACGAAGCCACCATTGCCGAGGCCGGCGACGGTCGGCGAGACCTGGTGACTGGCCGTCTGCGTATCGACCAGGAATTCGGAACCGATTTTGCTACCGTCGGCCGCAAAAATCTGCGCCTTGATGCTGAACCCGTTGGCGTCTCCGAGCGTGCCGCTGAAGTCCTGCCAAGTGACGACAAAGTCGCCATTCCCGAGACCGGCGATGGCCGGAGACGATTGACTGCTTAGGGTCTGCGTATTGACCAGGAATTCAGAACTGACTTTCACTACGGGGATTGCCATGCGTCAGAGCTCCGCTGCCGATATATACGACTGTTCAGACCTACCAAAGGTAGCGTTACACATAACAACACCTGCAGATCGTTATGTGACAATCGATCGCGGGAGTGGCCTAAATCGAAACTCGAGTTGCCCGGTTTGATCCGGGCAACTCAGCAATTGCAGCCGGCTGCTCTCTCGGCCTCAGGCATGCAGCGCCGGCTCAAATTCCGACTTTAGGAAAATTTACCTCGTAAATTATGTTGCATAATGATATGTCTGTTACATGAAGGCCAGACAGCTCTCGCCTGACGGATGGATCAGGGCGGGCGAGGCACATCGACGCGCTTCTGATCCCGCGCATGCGGGCCTCAGATGCGCCAATTGCGCATCGTAGTTCGCGCTTCGGAATGAGAAGAGAGATGGAGTTAGTCGTCCGCGTCAGCGGGACGATATGCGGGAAGACTGTCCCCGGGTTACGCTTCGCTCCATCCAGGCTACGACGATTGCCGCTATCCCGCGCGGCGGGCGCGGGCCCTGCTCTCCCAGCGGTCCAGCATCTGGCCGAGTTCGCCGGTGGCGACGGGGGCAGCCTCGTTGGTGTTGGCAGGTGCGGCGGCGCGGAGCCAGCCCGGCTCGGTATATTCGCGCCAGCGGCGCGCCTCCGCCCGTCGCTTGCGGGAGGCGAGATCGCGGGTGAAATAGCCGGCGGCGAACGCGATGGCGAGCGCAATGACCAGTGCAACAACGGCTAACACAATGAACTCCGGCTGATACCCCGGAAACGTTCTGCCATCATCGTGCGTGAGGTCAAGGCTTGACACGTCCCAAAAACCGCACCGGTCAACAGCAAGAAGCCCGACGGCAGGCCCGAACGACTAGACCGGGACGAATTGCCGCTCCTGCCCTCGCCTCGCCGCAATGCCGCCGCGTTCCAGCCTTCGCAAGCCTGCCATCGCGCGGAGGATGCGTACCTGCCCCTCGCAACCGGCCGCGGACCGGACTAACCTCCGCCCGCTCGGCCGGATCAACCGGCCAGCCGAACATAACCGGGAGGACGCGATGAAACGCCCAGAGCAGCGTGACCAGGATGCTGCGCTTTCACGACGAACACTCGTGCGGGGACTTGCGCTCGGCGCTGCGGCGACCGTAGCCGGCCCCGCGCTGGCCCAGACCGGACCTGCCGCACCGCCAACAACGATCACCACCCCGCCGCGCGATTTCGGCCCCAACGGCGCGCCGACGACCTATTTCTGGGACCCCGACATCATCGCCGTCGATCCCTCCTTCAACGATCTGGCGCAGCCCAACACCGCGATCAAGCGCCTCTACACCGGCCTGTTATGGGCCGAAGGCCCGGCCTGGAGCGCGCAGGGCCGGTATCTGTTGTGGAGCGACATCCCCAACAACCGGCAGATGCGCTGGACCGAGGACGACGGCCGCGTCAGCGTGTTCCGCACGCCCTCCAACAATTCCAACGGCAATTCGTTCGACTTCCAGGGTCGCCAGCTCTCCTGCGAACACCTGACCCGGCGGGTGACGCGCTACGAGCACGATGGCACAGCCACGGTGCTCGCGGATTCCTATCAAGGCAAACGCCTGAACTCGCCGAATGACGTCGCCGCGCATCCCGACGGCAGCTACTGGTTCACCGACCCGCCCTATGGCGGCCAGCTCTATGAAGGCGAGCCCGACGTCGCGGGCGGCCCGAGCAATGCAGGCGGCAAGCTCAATCCGCGGATCGGACAGCCGGCCGGCTTCGTGCCGGGCAAGCGCGAGCTGCCGACCAACTGCTATCGCATCGATCCCTCGGGCCGCATCGACCTCGTCGTCACCGAGGACCAGGTGCCCGATCCCAACGGCCTGTGCTTCTCACCCGACTACAAGAAACTCTACGTCGCCTCGACCGGCAAGGGACCGGGCGACACCGGACCCGGCGGCAAGGGCGAGATCTTCGTGTTCGACGTCGGCGCCGACAACAAGCTCTCCAACCTCAAGAAGTTCAGCGACTGCGTGATCGACGGTGTGAAGTGCGGGCCCGACGGCGTGCGCTGCGACGTCAACGGCAATGTCTGGTCCTCCAGCAACGCCGGGCGCGCCGTCGGCTATAGCGGCGTGACGGTGTGGTCGCCCGAAGGCAAGCTGCTCGGCCGCATCCGCCTGCCGGAAGTCTGCGGCAACGTCTGCTTCGGCGGTCCCAAGCGCAACCGCCTGTTCATGGCCGCGAGCCAGTCGCTCTACGCGGTGTATACGGCGACGCAAGGTGCCGGCCCAGGCTGACGCGGGACGAGCCGGATCACGACACGGCGCCGGCGTGCCTCGCCGGCGCCGAATGATGCTGTATTGCTCGTTTGAAGCGACCCAGCATTATCCCCATTCGTGATGATGCATCTCATGCGGCTTCACGCCCAGCAGGTCGATGGTCTCGGAGCCGACCTGCAACAGGGTTCCGCCATGATGGTCAGATGATTTCGTGACGTGAACGTCGTTCGAAAACTGCAGTTTGTCCTGTTTGGGATCGAAGTCGGTGATGACCGCGGTGTTGTGCTTACCTACGAGAACACCAAGGTCGAATTCGAATGTGTCGGCACCGGCACCTCCGGTCATGGTCATGCGGCCGCCCGCGGCGACCAGCGTGTCATCCAGATCTCCGCCAGTCAGGGTATCCCTGCCGGGAGATCCGACCACAAGCTGCGCCATGCCTGCTGCAGCCTCTTCTCCGGTCGGGTCTACGCCGCCCAGCGTACCGCTGTGCCGCTCGGTGGCGACGAAGGCATCGCTCTGCATCGCAGTGGTATCGGTGTCGCGCAGAATGAGGTCCGACAGCGTGGTGTTCTTTATCTCATTCAGGGTCTGCTTATCGAAGCCCTGGTTCTCGAAGTAGTAGCGATCGCCGTCGCGCAAAGCGGCGAACTGGTCGGCGATGATTATGCCGAAGGTGGGCCCGATGACGGCTCCTGGCGCATGATCCTCAGCCAATCCACCGGCCCACAAATCGACGGCATCGATCGCACCATAGGCTTTCTCGAACGCTGCTGCCGTCGCCGGATCAGAGCTGAGCTGATCGAAGCTGGTGTAAGGCGCAAGCCCCAGCGCCTCCCGGGTTTGGTTCAATGTACCCAGCCCAAGATCATGGCCGCGTTGGATATTGATCGCTGCCAGATCCATGCCGTCCGGAGGATCGAACAGGAGGTTTCGCAAGCCATCGACAATGTGAGCGTCCAGCGGGTTGGCCAGGTCCCCCGCCAGATGCCGCAGCAGGCCATCCGCACCAGTCGCCTTGAAAGTCGCCGTGTCTTCGAAGAACGATTGCGCCAGCGTCTGCTCAGACGTAAAGGCACCCAGATTGCTGGTCGCACTGATCTCGTCGGAGACGATGGAGTGACCGAAGCGAAAGGCCGCACCGGCAAACTCTTCGGTGATCCGCGCATCCGCCGTGCGATCATAGCCGTTGTACGGCTTGATGGCGTCCTCGCCCAACAAATGCGGCAGGAACTCGTTGTAGGTGATGTTGACCATCTCGGCCGTGGTGATGGCCTTGGCCGTCTCGTATAGCTTGTCGCCGCTCCAGTTCGGATGGTCCTCGTGCAGTCGATCGACCTGGTAATTGTGCTCGCGCACAAACAAGACTTGCAAGGCGGTCAGGTCGGGATTCTCCTGCGCCCGTACGTCACCGGCCGCAAAGACGTTGCCGTGCTCGGTCTCGACGATCGGGAGATTGTCTCCCGCCGACACCTTCATATGGCCGTCGGCCGTTCGCAGGCTCGCTGCGGTGGCCGCGTCGGAACCGTAGATCTGCGATCCGTCCAGCCAACCCGTCACCGTATTGATCGCGGCTGCCGGATGCCCGGTGACCCCCGTCGCAGGATCGATCGCCACCCGCGTCAACGGGATCATGCTGCCGGGCGGCAGAAACTCATCATCAGCCGGGACCTTGATCGAGATATCATCCGTGCCTGTGCCCTCCTTCTGCAGATCCAGATCGTGATCGATGAACTGGCCCCACGCATACATCATGCCTGACAGCGCGACGCCGGCGTCATCCACCAGATGCGGGCCTTCCTCGTCATCGCCAATATCCGTCTGCGCCACGACAATGTTGCTGATCTCGCGCGGATTCGGACCTGGCGTCATTTCATTGACCCCATCGACGAAATTTGCCGGCCCCAGCCGAGCAAAGTCGGTGTCGGCCTGGTTCAAGGTGGGATCCGCACGATTGTTGTTGGAGCCGTCGATGCTGCGGAATCTAAGCGCCATGGTTTACCCTCCCCGTAGAGTGTCCGCCCCAGCGCCTGCTCCATTGGCCGCTTGCGGCATGACGCTTTTGTGATTCTTTATGACGCTCGCATGATCGTTGAGTGACGACATTCGATATACGACAGAATTGCACCTCTAGCGGCGAAGCGGCAATCTTGGCCTGAACGATCGTGCCGAACAGGCGATGTTGCGCACATCGGCGCAGCACTATCCAAGGAACAAGCCATGCGCGTTGTGATCTGCGGCGGCGGCGTGATCGGGGCCTGCACCGCTTATTTTCTCAGTCGCCGCGGCATCGACGTCGTCGTGGTCGAACGGACCGAGGTCGCAGCCGCCGCCTCCGGCAAGGCCGGCGGCTTTCTGGCGCGTGACTGGTGCGCTGGCTCGCCGCTCGACGCACTCGCGCGGCGGAGCTTTGCGCTTCACGCGCAGCTGGCGGAGGAGATCGCCGGCGATTGGGGCTATCGCCCGATGACCGCGTATAGCGGCTTTGTTGCTTCCGACGGCGATCCGCGCCGGAATGCGCCATCCGCGCTCGGCTGGCTCGCCAACGGCGTCGTCATCGCGCAGCGCATCGGTACGACGCAGACGACCGCGATCGTTCATCCCCGCAAATTTACCTCGGCTGTGATGAACGCGGCAGTCGCTCAAGGCGCCGAGCTTCGCGTTGGCCGCATCACGGGCATCGTGCGCGACGCGAATGGCACGACCGCGAAGGGTGTCGAGGTCGAAGGCAGTCTCGTTGAGGCGGACGCTGTCGTGATCGCGATGGGACCATGGTCATTGCTCGCCGCGCAATGGATGCGCCTGCCCGCCGTCTATGGCCAGCGCAGCCCGAGCATCGTGTACGACATCGGCCCCGACGTGCCGGCCGATGCGTTGTTCCTGGAGTATGACGAGGATGGCAGCGCCGTGTCGATCGAGGTCTTTCCACGCGCCGACGGCAGCACGCATATCACCGCACTCTCGGACATCGCGCCGCTGCCGCTCGATCCGGCGGCCGTGACGCCGGACGTCGATGCGATCGCGCGCCTGCAAATCATGTGCGAACGGCTGTCGCCATTGTTTCGTCCAGAAAAGATCATCGCGCGGCAGGCCTGCTTCCGACCGGTGACTGAGGATGGCCTGCCGTTGATCGGCAAGGTGCCGCAGAGCGAAGGCCTCTATGTCGCGACCGGGCACAATGTCTGGGGCATCCTCAATGCGCCCGCCACCGGCGAAGCGCTGGCGCAGCTGATCGCCAAGGATGCGGCGCGTGTAGACTTGTCGCCATTCGATGCGGCCCGATTGAGGCCGCTCAATCCATCGTTGCTGCAAGCGCGCTGAACCGGCATCGCTGCTCGTCTTGTAGGCTACCGCACGCTCCAAGGCTTCGACGCCAAGGCTTCGACGCTCACGCATGCCCGCCGACAGAATCTGCATGCCTGCGCGCGTCATGGGTGTCTCGCACCTATCCTGCCCGCAATTTGCGCAGCGCTAGACTTTAGTCCGTCTCTACCAATCCTGAACGCGGTTTCACTTGCCGAGAATGCCGTCGCCGTTATAGTTGCGACATAATGGCTCACAAGAGGCCTGTTCAAAGGGAGAGAACAACATGAAAAAACGACTCTCTGTTGCATTGCGAATAGCGCTCGGTGCGGCCGCGACAGGCGCGATGATGGCAGCGTCAGGCGCGGCACTTGCAGCCGATCCCCTCAGGATCGGCGTGATCGCGGAAGCGCAGGCGATCGCCGGCGCCTCCATTCCACAGGCCGCGCAGCTTGCCGCCGACGAGATCAACGCCAATGGCGGCGTCGACGGCCGCAAGATCGAGATCATCTCTTACGACAATCACTCCTCCTCGGCGGATTCAGTGCGTGCGTTCCAACGCGCGGTGAACGAGGACAAGGTCAACGCGGTCATCGCCAGCTATATCAGCGAGGTCGTGCTGGCGCTGGAGCCCTGGGCCTCTCGGCTGAAGACGCCGTTCGTCACGCCGGGCGCCGCCTCCAACGAGATCAGCAAGAGCGTCCACGCCGATTACGAGAAGAACAAATACACCTTCCACGGCTATCTGACATCCGCCGCGCTGGCGCTCTCGGTCTGCGACGGCGCCAAGGACCTGCTCGTCGACAGGATGCACATGAAGACCGCGGTCATCATGAGCGAGGACGCCGCCTGGACCAAACCGCTCGACGTCGGCTACGAGGAATGCCTGCCCAAGATCGGGCTGAAGGTGCTCGACCACATCCGCTTCTCGCCCGATACGACCGACTTCACGCCGATCTTCAACAAGATCGAGGGCTCCAAGCCCGATGTGATCATCACCGGCATCTCCCATGTGGGCGTGCAGCCGACGGTGCAGTGGAAGAACCAACAGGTGCCGATCCCGATGTTCGGCATCTCCTCGCAGGCAACCAACGAGACCTTCGGCAAGGACACCAACCAGGCGGCCGAAGGCGTGCTCTATCAGGGCGTCTCCGGGCCCGGCGTCGCGGTGACGCCGAAATCGGTGCCGTTCGCGGAGAACTTCAAGAAGAAGTTCGGCAATTATCCCTCCTATGCCGGCTACACCGCCTATGACGAGGTCTACTACATCGCCGACGCGGTGAAGCGCGCCGGCTCGAGCGACGCCGACAAGCTCGTCGCCGCGCTCGAGAAGACCGACTGGGAAGGCACGATCGGCCGCGTCCAGTTCTACGGCAAGGACGATCCGTTCACCCACTCGATCAAATATGGCAAGGGCCTGATCACCGGGCTGATGCTGCAATGGCAGGACGGCAAGCAGAGCGCGGTCTGGCCCAAGGACGTCGCCAAGGTCGACGTCAAGTTCCCGAGCTTCATCAAGCTCAGCAACTAGCCCGTCTTATTCGTAAGAGTGCGCCTGAGGGGTAAAGCGCTGATGCGGCGTAGGATTCGGTTGCGAAGCCAACCCCATCACCTCCAACCGCGAACGCCACGCCCGCCA
>NZ_JASAUS010000182.1:0-12110 GCF_029953005.1 Bradyrhizobium sp. Mp27
ACGGCGTGGTCGACCAAATGCTACATGAACATGCGACCGCTCTATCAGCCACAACTCTCTGAAACCGGAGCCGTCGCCTGATCAAAAGTGCGAAAGATTCTGGACAGTACCCAAAACTGGCGTTCAGCGTCTCGGCGATGTCCGGCCGCCGCTCGAGCCCCGACAGCAGCGTCGCCGCGGCCTCGATGGTCGACAGTCCGTCCTTGCGCGGTTCGCGACGCAGGCGGCCATAGCGCGACGGGTTGAGGATCACGCGCTGACATTTCAGCATCCAGGGATTGCGCCACCACAGCGCCTTCGCCTGACTCCAGGTGCCGTCGAGCAGCAGCACGCCTTCGAGCTTTCCCGGGATGGCGCGCTGGTTCTCCGCGACTTCGCCCTTGCGTTGAGCGCGACGATTTTCCCCTCCGCGTCGAGATCAGCAGCGCGCGCCGAGCCGAGATACAGCATGGCCCAGTGCGAGGCGTTCTCGATCGGGCGGCCGAGCGCTTTGGACAGGCTCGGCCAGGATAGGCCGACCCGCAAAGTCGCCTTGGGGAAGTGTTTCGCAAGCAGCCGCGCGGTACCGAGCGCCCTGTCCTGCTCTTGCGGATGCTGGAGGATCAGGAGCCCGAGACGGTTCTCGATCGGCGTGACACTGTCGCAGATGCAGAGCGGCATCGGCTTCTGGCAGTGCGGGCATTCGGGAATCGGCTCTGGCCCTGTGGCCATCGTCTCAGCTGGGTTCGACATGACGCGACAAGCATGGGCGGCTTACGAGCGAGCATGCGCTCCAGCCATGCCCCTTGCGATTGACCGCGTCGGCGAGCCAGCGCACTCGCCCCGATGATGAGGAGACGCCGCAGCGTTCGCTCACCCATTTTCGATATTTGGTCGAGCTTCTGTCTTCCACCAGTGGAACGTTGCAGCGGCGTCAACCCCAACCACGCGGCGAAATCCCGGCCACGTTTGAAGTTTTCAGGCTCAGGCGCTAGCGCCATCAGAGCTGTCGCCGTGATTGGGCCGATGCCAGGAACTGTCATAAGCCGTCGAGCAACTTCCTCTTCTCGGGCTCGTCGCGCGATCTCAATATCGAGTTGCTTGATTTGCTCTTCCAGCACCGCCAGCATCTTGACTAGGATATCGAGCGCCGGTTGCGCCGCCGTTGGCACGCTGCTCCCGGAAGCTTGCGCGTGCTCAACCAGCGCGGCGACATTGGACGCCCCCTTTGCAACGACCAGGCCGTATTCGGCGAGGTGACCTCGCAACGCGTTTATGATCTGAGTACGTTGCCGGACCAAAAGATCGCGAGCGCGAAACACGACCGCGCTCGCCTGCTGGTCCTCACTCTTCACGGCGGCAAAGCGCATGGTGGGGCGTTGGGCTGCTTCGCAAATCGCTTCTGCATCGGCCATATCGTTTTTCTGGCGTTTCACAAAGGGCTTTACATAGGACGGTGGAATCAGACGCACTGTGTGACCCAGCTTGCCAATCTCACGAGCCCAGTGATGGGCGCTGGCGCAGGCTTCCATCGCTACCAGGCACGCAGGCTGCTGAGCAAAGAAAGCCAGCACATTGTCACGACGCAGCTGTTTGCGGAAAACAACAACGCCGCCAGCGTCTGCGCCATGTGCCTGAAAAACATGTTTCGCCAGGTCTAGTCCAATCGTGCTAACTTCGTTCACGGACGCTTCCTCTTTCTGACGGTTCAACACCCTTCACTTTGGCACATCGATGCCGTCGAGGGGCGTCCACCCCATCACAGCCACAACAGCAGCAAGCAAGAGTAGCATAAAGTATTGGGAAGAACGAACGGCAGCAGCTCTCCTTAAGAACCGGACCCGGTGGTCCTCAGCAAAGGGTCCACTTCACCGCAGCGCTACTCTTTGGATTAGTTCTTGATGAACATTGTTGTCGGGCAGAACTATTGTTGTTGGCGGATTGACTGTAACCCGACCGAGACAGATCGGTCTGGCCCGCCCGTCCGACTTACTGCGTCTTCAGGAGATTGCAGGTGCTCTCCGCGGCCGGGCGCCAAGCATCCTCGGCCGGAATAGTCCCCGTGATCTCGTAGTAGTCATAAGGATATTTTGACTCGATCGACGCCTTTATGCGCGCGGCATAGAGCGGTCGCATCACCTGACCGTCGGCGCGGATGCTAACATTCTTCATCTCGAAATCATTGACGGGGGTGTTCTTCATCTGTCGCACCACCGCCTCGCCTTCGTCCGTCTGCGCCGCGGCAATCGCCTTGAGATAGTGCATAACTGCACTGTAGGTGCTCGCCTGCGCCTCGTTCGGGATCCGGCCATCGAATGCTGCCTCGTAGCGCTTCGCGAAAGCGCGCGTCTCGTCTGTCCTGTCCCAGTAGAACGTGGTGGTCAGACCTACATTCTGCAGCGGCTGTAGGCCGATGCTGTGCGTCTGATTGATCATCAATCCCAGCGGAGCTAGCTGCTGCTTCTGCGTAAGCCCGAACTCCTCAGCCTGCTTCAGGGCATTGGCGAAGTCTGCCCCCGAATTGGCCAAAGCGACGACCTTTGCACCGCTCGACTGGGCCGTCAGGAGAACAGACGCGAAATCGGAAGAATTGAGCGGATGCAGAACGGAGCCGACGACCTTGCCGCCAGCGGACTTGATAAAGTTCGTCGCGTCGGCCTGCCAGACTTTGCCGAAGGAATAATCGACGGTGACAAAGAACCAAGTATCCAGTCTCCGAGCCAGCAGCGATTTGACCGTCGCCTTAGCCAGCGCATAAGTATCCATTGCCCACTGCGTCGTCAAAGGAGAGCATCTCTCATTGGTGAAGAACGCGGCCGCCGTTCCGGCCAAGAGATATGGTTTCTTCCGGCTCCTCATGACGTCTTGTACACCGAGTGCGACTGACGATGCAGAACATCCGACGATTGCGTCCACCCCCTCATTGTCCAGCCAGCGCAACGCGATCGCGACGCCGATGTCCGGCTTGTTCTGATCGTCCGCCACGATGAGCTCGATGTTCTTACCGTTGATGGCCCTACCAAAGTCGCTTATAGCTAACCGCGCGGCGATAACCGAACCCAGCCCGCAATTGTCGGAATAGGGGCCGCTTTGGTCGTTCATGACGCCAATCTTGATGACGTCCCCTGAAATTCCCTGTGCGACGACCAGGGTCGGCGCGGCAATAGATTTCGCACTCACGAGGATTGCCATGATGGCGACGTAGGCAGCCGAAGGTCTCATAATGCTTCTTTCTCCTTGATGCCTGCGGATATCTAGGATCTTGAGGTAACGAATGATGGCGGCATAGAACCTGGAGGTCTGTGCTCCGCTAAATGCGATCAAGCTTGGGTGGGCAATGCATGTTGGTCTTCAATGCGAAGCAGCAGCAAGATTGATAGTCCCAAGGTAGAACGCTGAACACCTCCCAAATCTAACAGGGCTCCCAGAGAAGTCTGGTGGAAACAGCCACACTCAGCCGATCAGCGTCCTCGCGTCAGTTGAAGGCGCCAGGATGCCATTGATCGACAAAGCCGTCGGGCTAATTCAGCAGGTGGAGTATGTCAGCGCGGGGCGCTCGTCGCAATTTGCACAGGTTAGTCAGAAAAGTTGCACGCTGCGGGCAATTGGCAGTTTTTGCAAAGACCCGCTTCCATACGGAAAAGGACCCGTTGCATTTCCCCGAATCGGCGTTGATTGTTTGTGCGCATGCGCGGCCCGATCAAACTCCGGCCGATCCCGCACGTCAATATGTTAGACCGACCATTTCTTGTAGTTGGCGGCGCGGGCACATTCCACAGTATCACCCGATTGGCGCCTGTTTGTTTGAACTCGACGCCTTTCTTCAGAGGCGCCTCCTCCCAAGTGCCGTTGGCCTTCTTCGATCGCAACAGAACATTGTCCTTGCGGGTCAAAACTTCTCTCGTCGGCGCCGTTTCCGGATCATTGTCCAGATCGTTGTAGAGCCGCTTCTCAGTATCGTAGGGCCAGGGCAGCCATTGCGAAAAGGGACCGCTGAAATGTCCGCCGAAGAAGCGCCCGCTGAACACCTCCTTCATTTGCTGCATGGTCGGTTCGGGTTGCTTCACCCAAACGCGCTCCGTGTAGCCGACCTTTTCCTTCATGCCGCGCCGCCACCAATCGGTATCCTTGCGGGTGCCGAGCGTGAGAGTGGAAAAGCTTGCCATGCGGACGTTCTCCGAGACAGATCACGCAAGAGAGTCGATCGGGATTGGATCGGACATGTAGATGAGTCGCGCCTGCGCCTCGAACGTCGAGCGCAATCCGGATTCGGAAATGGCGGCTTCGGGCGGCTGGTCTTTTCCGGTGAAGGTCCAGTCGAAGGTGAAGTCGGCGGTCGGCAGCGGCCCGGGGTCCGACCGGGACGACGCCAACATGGACGCTTCCAGGAATCCCTCCTGCTCGCCGCCATCGGCCCCAAGCCGACGAGCTTGACCACCAGACCTTCGGTTCTCGTCTCGGGTCTCAACGCCGTCACATCCAGCGCGATCGGATCGCTCAGCAGGCCGTCACCGTGCAGGATACGGCCGGAGCATTTCGCCGGATTGGCACTCGTGAATTCCATGTCCAGATAGAGCCCGAACATTTCCTTCGCACTCTTGTTCTCGATCGTAAGCGGGATCGCTGCGCCGACGTCGTCGTGGTCCCTCTCGTAGAGTGAGCGTGATCGCCTTCGCGCTCGCCTTGGTGGACGATCCCGCGACGAGCCGCAGGAAGAACGATAGGGTCATGTCGACCGTCTCACGACCGAATCCCACGGCGCGCAGATCGAAGTAGCCCGCATGGCAGTCGGCCAGGATTCCGTCGTTGACCGGCCTCCCTCCGCCGGCGCGCCGGTAACCCAGGATCGCGGCACGCGTCTCGAATTCGACAAGCCGCGCATACTGGGGTGGGACGGCGTATTCAGATCCGCGTTCCGCCCTGGAAGGCGACGCCATGTCGTGACGATTTCGACGGGACGACCAAGTACACGACGGCGCCTCGGACAAAAGATCGTGAGCGACTACCAGACGCTGCCAATGCAGAGCGTCGCGCGCTGACGATCAGGTTCAAGCGTGAACGCGAACTGAATCCGAGTCTGGACTGGACCGACTGGCTTTCCCAAAAGTTGCAATTGACCACTGCCGCGCGCCCTGCGTTGAAATCATCCTGACGCTTGCCCGCGTGATGCCGAAGCTCCCCCAGCTTTGGTGTCGGGCATCGGGCGTGGTTTATGACGCAGCTGACTTCGAACCGGCCTCGCAAGATGGCCGGTTCTTTTTTGGCCGGAGCCATGACCGAGATCGCGCGCATCAAGATCGAGTATCGGCTGCTCGGCTCGCTCAAGCTCAACCCGCGTAATGCGCGACTGCACAGCGACAATCAGGTCGCCGAGATTGCGCGTTCGATCAGCCGATTCGGATTTCTCAATCCGCTGCTCGTCGACAGCGATGGCACGATCATCGCGGGCGAAGGCCGATACCTGGCCGCGCGAAAGCTCGGTCTCCTCGAGGCGCCGGTCATCGAGCTGACCGGTCTTTCCGAAGCGCAGTGTCGCGCGCTCGCCCTTGCCGACAACCGCATCCCGCTGCCGGTGGTCCGGCGGCTCGTCGGATACGGGCGCTTCGACGGGGTCGAGACGGCCCGCGTGATGGCACGTGTCTACGCCGCGGCGCGCCTGCTGGTGGACTTCTTCCAGCCGTCATAAGGGGCGTGAATCGAGTGCTGAGTGACACAACATGTGACAGTTTAGCCACGCCAAACGGCCGGATGTCGCTGATGTTCACGATCTGCTGGGCGGCGCAGACTCCGCGATTTTTAGTGGGCGAGCCGCCAGTTCTCTAATTACATCGGAAGAATACAAAAAGACGCCGACCTGCTTCCGACCGCTACTAAAAAACGCGTTGCCAGCAACTGGTACGCGACCTTCCTTTGACCACCGCCGCAATTCGGCTGAGGTGATGGAGAGTATCTGCTCGACCATCTTCCCGCCAGGAGACGATGGCCGATCTGGCGATCTGCCTCGACCATATTCGCTTTTGGCGCAAACGACGAGGTGTTCATACCGTCGCCCTATCCAGTCAGGATTGATTGGCAATGACCTGGCATGACTGCATTCGGTTGAAGACGGCTTATGTTCGAGGCCAGACAATAAACACGCGAGGCGCCCCGCCCGGCCGGCGCACAGCATGCGAATTCGTCTCTTTGGCAAAGTTGGCACGTGTGATGCTGAGAGCTGGTGTGGGTTCAGTTCACCGCGCGTCGGTCACTGCCGGCGGACAGTCGCATCGGACGCGGTGGGCTCCCAACAATTTTCTGATCTAAGGGCAGCACAGAGCGATGAATGGCGGGACGCGTATGGCTACGGAGAATCGATCCGGCCAGAATCGGTTGGTGGAATGTCAGCCGATCGACGCGATCACGGCGATCGATCGCCTTGCAAGATCGGATCCAGAGAGGGTTGCGCTGAGGGTCGGCGCAGATGAGCTCACCTACAAGGCGCCGCGATCAAGATCGGATGCCCTGGTAAAAACGTTACGAGAGCGTGGCGCTCAGGGCGCGGTCGTCGGCTAATGGGGTGAGCGGACCTCGATTGGGCGACGGCGGTCGTCGCAATTTTGAAGGCCGGATCAACATACCTGCCGCTCGATCCATCGTTACCGGCATCGCGTACATCATTCATGATCGAGCAGAGCCGCTGCGCCCTGATTATTGGCCCAAATCAGCTGGAATCGCTCAGCCTGTTCCAGGCGAATAGCAAAGGCGCCACGCAATTCATGCCGATAGAGGCGGCGCTACGAGATGATGGCCAGACTTCGTCTGTCGTACCATCATCAAACGAGGATGGACACGATTTAACCAGCGCATTGATTTTGTCGGCGGCGGCCCCGTGTTGTTGGACCTTGGAGCGTAGCGCGGCTATGGCCCCTTCCAGCTTCTCGACTTTCTCCTTAGCCGCAGCTTCCTTCGCTGTAGCATTCGAAATCTCGCTGACGTGTTTCGCATATTCGTCGGCGCTGGTAGTTACGAAATGGCGACGAATTGCTTCTCAAGCCTTTTTCTGATGCTCGTTGAACCTGTCGACCATGTTGGCATCCTGCTTGAAGATCGCATTAAGAGCGTTACAGCTCTCTTCGAGCAGCTTAATGCGAGCCATCACCTCTATCACCGGGGGGAGCGGTATCGTTACTGGACGGGTCGGCGTGTCCTTTCGCTCCCGCAACGCGCTTAATACCGTCACCATCAGCGGGCTGACATCATCCAATGATGCGGTGAACGTTAGGACGGCAGCTTCAAACATGTTGCGCGGCAGTGTTCAGTTCGATGACGAACTTGGGAAAGCTTGTCGTCAAAAGTCGCTGTGAGCAGCGCTTTTCGCTGGTCGGTAATTGCTTGGCCGCAATGCAGGCACGACCTTAAATCGTGTTCGACATGGTACTCATGTCCTTGCTTGACCCAAGGGACCATTCGCGGATGCACATCCAGCCCTTCGAGGGCGATGCTCCCAGTGGATTTTGGAGCGAGCTCAACGGCGGCCTTAATCGTTTCCGACAGCGCCGAGACCGGAATCTCTATTGCTTGATCTTCGCGGGCGGTTCGGATCGCGCACAGGTCGCGGCGGCCGCATCAAGATCCGCATCGCTGAGCTTGCCACCCGCTAAAGTCCCCAGCTTATCAACGTCGGCTACAAACTGCGGTGCCTCGTATCGAGTGGGCTGGCGTAAACGCTCGGAGACCGTTCGCGCGAGAACCTTCCTGTACTCGGTGAACGCCTTCTCGCGTTCCTTGAGCAGCTTGGCCTCGCCTTCGTGCTTCGTTCTCGCCGCTGGTAGGGTAGTTTCGAGCGCTTTCAACTGCTCCGCTGCCTCGGCTTGGTCGGCGCCAATATAAAAGACAGGGTTCGCCACGCCAGCTTCCCAGCGGAGGTTCTCGGCGATGAAATCGCCGTTGAAAACACAGACGCACTAGGCCACTGAGTGCCTTAGGATAGGTAAATTTCGCCCCGCTGGACAACTCGATTTCGAATGTGCAGCCTTCGGGAAGTCGCTCCTGTTTTTTGCCGTGTTGAAGCGCCGCTAATATGCGGGAAAGCGTTGACTTTCCCGAGCCATTGAATCCGTAGAAAAGATTGTATCGCTTGAGATCAAGGCTTGGAGTGGTGGCTTTACGCTCCGCCAACACGGCTGCGCCCTTGAGCAGACGAATGTTCTCGATGATCGCCACGGCCGCCTCCGCCTCCCTTATGGCTAGAGAGGATTACCGGCACGCAATCTGAGGTGGTAACGAGGGGCAACCCTGCCAAAAGGCGGCATCTCCATTGCACCGCGGCCGGATCAGGTCGATCCATTGGTTCGTCATCCACCTTCGCGCTTGGTCTCCGCCGACCTGCTGGCGGCTCTTCCTCGGTCATGGCTTCGCGGAGGTGGTGTAGTACCGGGGCTTTGGAGCAGACGCTGGCAATGCGGCATCTCGTGCTGACCTGGATCGGCGTGCTCGACTAGCCACGGTTCGTCTGCGTGACCGACCAAGCCTGGTAGGTGCCTGCCGGGTCTCTCCGAGGATACAATTCGACAGAGTATTAGAAATAATGCAGGACCAGATTCGAAAATCTTGATAGGCGCGTGCTCCTGTTTGCGCAGAAATCGGGGCCGACTAAGTAACACTTGAGACGAACGCGTCATGGCCGCCGATCCGAAAACCGCATCCCTCTACTCGCGAATGCAGAGCTACGGCACCCTGACCGAAGCGCCGCGCGACGTGCCAGACGCGCGCTTCGCGCTGCCGGCGACTGTCCACTGGATGCGCGCGCTCGCGATCCTAACTGTCGACCAAAAGCTCGACTTCGCTGCCGGTCGAAGGTTCTACGCGAATGTTCACGCGCGCGGGATGCCAGATCGCCAGCTCAACACCGTGCGTGAGCAGCTTTTGTTCGTCCTTAACCAGATAGCTGCGCTGCAGGCGCTGACGGCTACGACGAGCAAGGCGGACGTGGCGCGAACGGCTATTGTTGCCTGGTACTACGGTGTCTACAGCGCAGCTTCCGCCATGACGGCAGCGATGGACGCTTCCTTCCAGGACAATCACGCGGAGACCGCCAGGAAGTGGCAGGAGCGCTTCCCTGCCAACAACCTGGCGATGCATCCCTTCGCGGATTGCCTGTCGAGCGTCATTCCGGCAACTGTCGAGACCGAACTCGCGACAGTGAAGGTAAGGGGGCAGCACTCGTTGGTCAACAAACCCACGACTGCGCAGGAAGCCTGGGGCTGTTGCGCGGAGTATCTTTCCGGGACGGCGGGCTGGGAGCGATCGAACGTCGAGGAGAGGGTGAGGGAAACGGCCCAGTTCAAGGCGCTGGGAGTTTCCGATTTCCGGACGAAGGCGGCGCGTGAACTGCGCGACATCTCGTACGCCCGTCGCGGCATCAGTTTCCTTCACCAGGCGTCGCGCTATCGCGGGAAGGCGAACTACCGGGACGCCATCTACCTCGCCTATGGGACCTCCGTACCGAACCAGTTGTCGGGTTTCGTCGACGACATGCTTATCGTACTGAAAGGGTTCGCCGCCATGGCCGGCGCCTACTGCTCTCTGTGAGTGGGCAAGACCGCTTGGATAGACTTCGCCGACGATCTAGATCGCAAGAGGGCGATTTCGATATCCCCGAAGTATATTTGGTGGCCGCCGGGGCGGGTTGGCCTGGAAACACGCCCGTGTTCGGCAAGAGGACGCATCAACGACGGCAGCGGATTAAGGCGCCGGGTGCTCTCGGCGCGCCAAGCGGCGTCAAATGGAATGAGACTGAGACGCCGCGCCAACTCGCGATGGCCTGATACGAACGCTTGCCGCCGGCTTGCCTGCGGCAAGCAGGCGCGGCGCGGCAATCGGCTGCTTCCTTGAACTCACGACCACGGAAGATACAGCGCGGCGAACAGCACCAGGACGATTAGAATGCACGCCCACGCGATTGCTAGCGCCTTATCCATCGGCCGATTCCCCCGATCTCGGGCGCGCTTCAGGTCCATCATCGAGCGCTCAGCCTGCTACACAAATGTGTACTGCAAGAGGCCAGCTCGGCTCCCACCCAATCCGGTAGTTGAGGCGACCGCGTCAGGTTGCAAACTCCCTCCCGGCGTGGACACGCGTTTCCAACCTGGGGAGAAGGACCTTATGGCTCGTATTCAACATATCGTCACACTCCACAATGACGAATGGACGGTCGTCGTAAATGGCAAGCACTCCGCCCCATACGCTACTCAAAAGGAGGCAATCCGCGCCGCGGTCGATGCCGCCCACGCGGACGGAAAGGCAGGGCACGACGCTCAGGTTCTCGTTCAAAGGGAAAACCACCAATTTAGAATGGAGTGGACATATGGCCTCGACCCATACCCACCAGCCGGCTAATCGCGGACCACATGAGATCGGCGCCGACCAATCCTGGCTCCGGGGGCCGACGTGGCCAGCCTTGCTAACTCCGAGGGCGACGGCTGGTGGTAGGGAAAGTGCTTTCGGGGGCGTGAGCGCCGAATCACGTCCGCGCTGGCCGTTTTTCTCAGCTTTGATGGCGCGGCCGTCCATACATCGAGGATCAGCCGCGCCCTTTGGCGAGCCCCGGGCTAGCCCCGAAGTAGTCGATTGGCCTTCGGGTAGCTATCGCGCCCGCATAGGTTGAGCATAAACTCCCCTGTGAGCACCAAAAGAATGGAGCATTGCCAATGAACATCGATCTCGCGGCGGTGCTTACCAAGTTTCAGAACATCTCGCCCGGTGCATTTATCAAGCTCGATATCTCAATTGAAGGCGGATCATTCGGCATTTTTGTAGAGGACGGCCACGGCAATCAGGGCATCGTTACCGTTCCCGCCACGCCCGCCCCACAAGACCAAATCGCGTGGCATCAGCAGGGCGGAATATCACACCGAACACTTATCCACTTTCCGACCGCGCTTCTGAGGCCGGCCCTGTCGAGCGCTGCCGTGCCAGGTTCTGCAGCGGGCGTGCCCTTGGTCTGCGTGGGGAACAAGGCGTTCGTCGCAGGTCAACAAGATCGGCATCACCGTGAATACTTCAACATCGATACGGGCAAAGCCGAAAAGGTGGCTTTAGATGACGCGGTGTTGTTCACGGAATGGGCCGTGGGGCATGTCGTCGACGGAAAATTCGAAGAAATCTACAGATACCCTCTGCCTGGTACTTCTTAAAGAGGAGCGGCAAGCCGCTTGAAGTCCCCCGCCTTTCAATCCGCTGAATCTGCACCAACGGTGCGAGCTGGAATCACTGCTTCCAATCACAGTCAAAGGAACCTGATATGATCCCTATTGAGGAGTCCTTTATTCGAGCGATAACGTTGCTTGACGGACCAAAACCGACCGAGCAACGGGCTGAAATCGTCGCCCACCTGGATACTATTATAGACTATGCTCGCGACGATGCCGAGGAGCGCCTAGCCCATAGTTTCAAAGCGATGGCCCTGAACCACCTCGACAGTATCGGTCGAGATACGTCGACCATTGTTGAGGAAAAAATGGAGCTGGCTCTGATTGCCACCGAAGAATTGATTATAGCTATCGTCGAGCGCAACCGGCGGGGAATAAGATCCGAGCGATGTCCATGCAGGGATCTTGCAACTGGGCAATACGGGCGGTGGTCGCGATTAGGTGCTCATGAGCGACGACGACCTCCAATGACATGCACGCAGCGCCATCGGAGGCAGTAATCTGACGGCGGCGGCGCGTGGAGGCCTTCACGCCGAACTCGTAAGGCGCGCTGGCCTTGCCGATGCACTCCACCTCCGGTGGCATGGAAGATGGGACCTCGGGCGCTGCTACCTCAAAGGCCGCGCCGGCGATGCCGCCAACGTCGTCCTCTCAGCCGTCGGACACAACTTCCGCCGCATCCTCGCCTGGCTGAGATATCTCTTGTGCCTGTTCCTGGCCCAGCTATGGCGCACGCTCGCCCGGCCAGCCTCGATCAATCCGGCTTCTTAACGGACGACTCGATACGCCGCCTATCTCAATCCGTCATCACCCAGTTTCCCGCATAGCTCTCATAGGAGCAGTTGACCCCTTATCAGCCCCTCAGTCGGGTTTGCAGTGCCGGCCGACTGACGCTGAGGTTGCTAAGGTTCTGCAGGCCTCGCTGGCCTGCCACCAACCCCC
>NZ_JASAUS010000183.1:0-12064 GCF_029953005.1 Bradyrhizobium sp. Mp27
CTCTCTCACCCACGGCCTGCAACGACCTGGGGGTTTGCGGGCTCCCGTCCGTCACCGCAACGTCTACAATAGCTGACCTGCGGCGCTTCGACTTACAAGGGGTATCTCTCCTCGTGAACATCTCGCTCGTGGAGAGCGACCCCGCATCCGGCGCTTCGCGCCACCTTCTCCCGCAAGGGGAGAAGGGAAGAGGTGCGCATGGCGAGGACCTTGAATTAAGGCGCCGCGCGCCTCGCCAAAAACCGCGTGATCGCCCCACCCAGTTTCGCGTTGTCCATCGGCCCCGCCAGCGACTCCCTCGCGGTCGCAACGACATCCTCCGGCGCCTTGCCGTCGCGGAGCTCGCAGCACACTTGCGCAAACTCCACGTCGAATTCCGGATGCGGCTGCACGGTCAGCGTGGCGCCGTTGGCGTAGAGCAGGCCGGCATGCGGGGTGAATTCGGACGAGAGGATCGTCAGCGCATCGATGGGAGGCTCGACCACCTGGTCCTGATGTGAGGCGGCGATCGCGACCGCTTCGCCGTCGACGACGCCGTTCTCCGGCAGCACCTGATAGACGTGGCGGCCGATGCCCCAGCCCTTCTCCGACTTCTGCACGGTGCCGCCGAGCGCCTGCGCGATCAGTTGATGGCCGAAGCAGACGCCGACCATCGGCGTCTTGTTGGCGTAAGCCGTGCGTACGAAATCTTCCAGCGGCGCGATCCAGTCGAGCCCGTCATAGACGCCGGCGGCAGCACCGGTGATCAGCACGGCCTCGAGCTTGCTCGGATCGGGCAGCGCATCGCCATTGGGGATGCTGACGACGTCCACCGTGGCGGTCGGGTCCTCGGCGCGGACCATGCGCTCGAACATGTCGGGAAATGAGCCGTGCTGCTCGCGGTATTTCTGCGGGACCTGTCCGGTCTCGATGATGGTGATGCGTGCCATGTGCCCCCCAAGGTCAAAAGGACAAAGTCAAAAGGTTGCGAAGCTCAGTCGCTTTCTGCCCCATGTTGCTGGTGTGGCGCTGTGCGCTCCAGCAGTGCGCTTTCCTTGCGGACCTCGTTGAGAAACGCCTTGGCCAGGCGCGACAGCGGCTCGGCTTCCGACCACAGCATATAGGCGACGGCGTGCGTCGTGGGCGTGAACGGCCGCACCACGAGGCCGCTGCCGCCGTTCTGCCGCGGCGAGAACGGATCGACCACGGCGGCGCCGACGCCGGCGGTGGCGAGCACGCAGGCCGTGTTGCAGTAGCGCACCTCGACGGTCGGCTGGAACGGCGCGCCGGCGCGGGCAAAGCTGTCGCGCACGGCCTCACCGAGGCGCGTGCCGCGCTCGAGCCCGATGAAGGGCATGCCGGATAGATCGGCGGCCGAGATCACGGGCTTGTCGGCAAGCGGATGCCGCGGCGGCAGCACGCACACCATCTCGCCGGTGTGCACCACCTCATGCGCGATGCCGGGATGATGCGTCAGCCCGAGCGCGAAGCCGAGTTCGGCAACGCGGCTGAGCACCCCCTCGATGATGCCCTCATAGCGCCGCACGTCGAAGAACACGCGCGTCTCCGGGCGGCGGCGAAGGAAGCTCGAGAGCGCCGACGGGATGATGCTGTAGGCCAGCGGCGGCGTCGCGACGAGCGCGAGATGGCCGGAACGGTTCTCGCGCAGATCGCGGACGCGGTTCTCGAGCTTGGCGTGCAGCGCGAAGATGGCTTCGCTCTCCTTGTAGAGCGCCATCGCCTCCGCGGTCGGAAACAGCCGGTTGTTGACGCGCTCGAACAGCGCAAAGCCCGCCTGCGCCTCCATCGTCTTCAGCGCGTTGCTGACCGCGGGCTGTGACAGCGCCAGTTCGTCCGCCGCCGCCACCGTGGTGCGGTGGCGGATGACGGCACGCAGGATCTCGAGCTGACGCAGGTTCATATCACTGCCGATTATACTCTGGGCCAAAACATCATAGCAGAACGAATTGATTTTGCAGCCCCGCTTCCGCGTAATGGTCGCGGATTTGCACGTCGCATCAAAGGGTTCATTCGCCCATTGAGGCAGCACTGCGCACATATTGGAGGCAATCTTGGTTCGTGTCCTTCGCGCCGCCGCCGCACAGATGGGGCCGACGCAAAAAGCCGATCCGCGCGAGCATACGCTGGCGCGGATGCTCGACATGTTGGAGGAGGCCGCCGGCCGCGGCGCCAGCCTCGTGGTGTTTCCCGAGCTTGCCTTCACCACCTTCTTCCCGCGCTGGCTGCTCGAAGGCGACGCGCTCGACCACTATTTCGAGCGCGGCATGCCGAACCCGGCCGTGGCAAAACTGTTCGACCGTGCGCGCGCGCTGCGCGTCGGCTTCTATGTCGGCTATGCCGAGCTGACCCCTGATGGCCGGCGTTATAATTGCGCGATCCTGGTCGATCGCGACGGCGAGATCCTCGGCCGCTATCGCAAGGTGCATCTGCCGGGCTCGGTCGAGCCGCGCGAAGGCGCGCGCTACCAGCAGCTCGAGAAGCGCTATTTCGACTATGGCGACCTCGGCTTTCCCGCTTTCCGCGCGGGCTCGGCCTGGGCCCATGCGATCATGGGCATGATGATCTGCAACGACCGCCGCTGGCCGGAATCCTGGCGCGTGCTCGGCCTGCAAGGCGTCGAGCTGGTCTGCATCGGCTACAATTCGGCCGCCTACGATCCCAATGGCGGCATCACCGAAGACGCGTCCTTGCGCACCTTCCACTCGACGCTGGTGACGCAGGCCAACGCCTACATGAACGCGACCTGGGCGATCTCGGTGGCGAAGGCGGGCGAGGAGGACGGCTCCGGCTTGATCGGCGGCTCCTGCATCGTCGATCCCAATGGCCGCATCGTTGCGCAAGCCCAGACTTTGGCCGACGAGGTGATCGTCGCCGACATCGATCTCGATCTCTGCCGCCAGGGCAAGGACAAGATGTTCAACTTTGCCGCCCACCGGCGGCCGGAGCAATACAGGGTGATCACCGAACGCGCCGGCGTCATCGAGCCGGCCGTTCTCGACGCGGACTGACTGGCACGGCGCTGGCAAAGGACTCAAAGCAAAACGTTGGCAAAGGAGCTGACATGATACGCCTCTCGCTCTCTCTCGGTCTCGCAGTACTGGCTACCGTAACGTCGGCGCAAGCGGCGGAGCTTCCGGCGGAGATCAAGCAGGCTGGCGTGCTAAAACTCACGGTCAATTCCACCTACGCGCCGATGGAGTACCGCGATCCCGCCACCAACGAACTCGTCGGGCTCGATATCGATCTGGCCAACGAACTTGCGAAGCGGCTTGGCGTCAAAATCGTCTGGAGCGAGACGCCGTTCGCCGAGTTGATCCCGTCGCTCCAGACCAGGCGCGCGGACTTCATCATCTCCGGCATCTCCGACCGCGCCTCGCGGCGCGAGATCGCCGATTTCGTCGACTACCTCGCCACCGGCCCGCAGTTCTTCGTGATGGCGGACAATGCGGCCAAGGACGCGACGGATCTCTGCGGCAAGAAGGTCGGCACCACCCGCAGCACCAGCTTCCCGGTCGAGATTGAGAAGTGGAGCAAGCAGAACTGCGAGCCGGCCGGCAAGCCCGCCATTCAGTACGTCCCCGGTGAGAACTCGATCGACGTCCGCAACCAGCTCAAGCAGGGCCGCATCGACGCCGCCGTGCAGGGCAGCGAGACGCTGCCTTACGCGCAGACGCAGGAGCCCGGCAAATATCGCGTCGTCGGCGAGCCCTTCGCCAAAGGCTACCAGGGCATCATGTTCCGCAAGGACGACGCGGCCTTGCGCGAAGTGGTGACGGAGAAGCTCACGGCGATGATCGCCGACGGCGCCTACAAGGCCGTCCTCGACAAGTGGGGCCTAGGGGCTAACGCGGTGGCTCAGCCCATGCTGAATGCGGCACCGCAATGAAGCCGGTGCCGGCACTCGCGGAGGGTTTCCCTGATCTGTCGGGGATGCGGATCGCGCGCGAGCCGCACTGGTTTCGCTGGCTCAGCGCGGCGCTGATCGTCCTCGTGCTTGCGGCGATCGTGCGCGCCTTCGCCGGCGGCCAGATCGAATGGTCCTATGTCAGTCGCTTCCTGACCGCAAAAGTCATCCTCGAAGGCATCGTCAACACGATGGTGATGGCGGTGCTGGCGATGGCGCTCGGCATTATCCTCGGCGTCGTCGTCGCGGTCATGCGGCTGTCGCCCAATCCGGTGCTGAAGACGGTTGCGGCCGGCTACACCTGGCTGTTCCGTGGCACGCCGCTGATCCTGCAACTGCTGTTGTGGTTCAACCTCGCGCTGGTGTTTCCGACCATCGGCATTCCCGGCTTGTCTGCGCGCGCGGTCGACGTCATGACGCCGTTCCTCGCCGCGCTGCTCGGGCTCGGCATCAACCAGGGCGCCTATACGTCCGAGGTGATGCGCGCCGGCATGCTGTCGGTCGACAGCGGGCAATACGAGGCGGCGCAGGCGATCGGCATGGGGCGGCTGCGCGCGCTGCGCCGGATCATCCTGCCGCAGGCGATGCGCGTCGTGATCCCGCCGCTCGGCAACGAGTTCATCGGCATGGTGAAGGCGACGTCGCTTGCGAGCGTCATCCAGTATCCGGAACTGCTGCACAACGCCGAAAACATCTACTACGCCAACTCGCGCGTGATCGAGCTCCTGATCGTCGCCGGGCTCTGGTACTTGCTCGTGGTCTCGATCCTGACGCCGCTCCAGATGCTGCTCGAACGCCGTTTTGCCCGCGGCACATTGCGGCTGGCGCGATGACAAGACCGCTCGTCGCGATCCGCACCGTCAGCAAGAGCTTTGGCGAGTTCCAGGCTCTCAGAAGCGTCTCGCTCGACGTCTGGCCCGGCGAGGTGATGTGTTTGATCGGCGCCTCCGGCTCCGGCAAGACCACGCTGCTCCGCTGCATCAACCAGCTTGCCGCGATCGATGCCGGCGGCATCTGGCTCGACGGCGAGCTGCTTGGCGTGCGCGAGCAAAGCGGGCGGCTCTATCGCCTCAGCGAGCGGGAGATCGGGCGGCAGCGGCTGAAGACCGGCATGGTGTTCCAGCGCTTCAATCTGTTTCCGCACAAGACAGCGCTGGAGAATATCACCGAGGGTCCGCTTCAGGTGCAGGGGCGCAAGCTAGATGAGGTGCGCGCGGAGGCGCTCGAACTGCTCCGGCGCGTCGGATTGTCCGCCAAGGCGGACTGGTATCCCGCGCAGCTCTCCGGCGGCCAGCAGCAGCGCGTGGCGATCGCGCGCGCGCTCGCCATGAAGCCGATGTTGATGCTGTTCGACGAGCCGACCAGCGCGCTCGATCCGGAACTCGTCGGCGAGGTTCTCGCGGTCATGAAGGAGCTGGCGAAGAGCGGCATGACCATGATGGTGGTGACGCACGAGCTCGGCTTCGCGCGCGAGGTCGCCGACCGCGTCGTCTACATGGATCAGGGTGCGATCGTCGAGCAGGGGCGCGCCTCGGACGTATTGGGTGCGCCGCGCGAGGAGCGCACCAAGGCATTTCTTTCGGCTGTGATCTGAAATGGGGGCGTGTTGATGAAGAGACTTTTGGTTGCGGCGGCGCTGTTCGGCGCCATGACCGTTTCGGCATTGGCGATCGAGCTGCCGCCGGAAATCGCCAAGCGCGGCAGCCTCAAGGTGGCGCTGGTGCCGAACTATCCGCCGATGGAGTTCCGCGATCCCGCCACCAACGCGCTGTCCGGCTTCGACATTGATCTCGGCGAAGCCATCGGCCGCAAGCTCGGCGTCAAGATCGAATGGCAGGAGACAAGCTTCGCCGAGTTCATGCCGTCGATCTCGACCGGGCGCGTGGACGCCATCCTGTCCGGCTTCACGGACTACGCCAGCCGTCACGACATCGCGTCCTTCGTCGATTATCTCAGGAGCGGCCCGCAGTTCTTCGTGCAGCAGTCGCGCAAGGCGGAGTTCAAGGACGCGGCATCGCTCTGCGGCAAGAAGGTGGGCGCCAGCCGTCGCACCATGTTCCCGGCGCAGATCGCGGCGTGGAGCGAGAAGAATTGCGGCGGCAATCCGATCCAGTTCATCGGTACCGACGGCTCGGCCGACGCCCGCACCCAGCTCAGGCAGGGCCGCATCGATGCCGCCGCCCAGGGCAACGAGACGCTGCCCTACATCATGGACCTCGAGCCCGGCGCCTATGCGTCCGTAGGCGAGCCCATCGCGCAGCAATTCACCGGCATCGCCCTGCCGGTCAAGGAAAAGGCACTTCAGCAGGCCATTCTTGAAGCGGTCGATGGGTTGATCGCCGACGGCACCTACAAGACCCTGCTTGCCAAGTGGAAACTGAACGACAACGGATTAGAGAAGGCGACCATCAATGCTGGACAGTAAGGCACTCAAGAGCATCCCGCTCGTTCCGGCCAACACCGCCGATCCCGCGCCCGAATATCCCTGGCCGAAACCCTATACTTCGGCGATGTTCCTGTCGTTCGACGTGGACGCGGAGAGCGCGTGGACCAGCAAGGACGCGGTCCACGCGCAGCGGCTCATCACCATGAGCTATGGCGGCTATGAGGCCCGCGTCGGTACGCCCAAACTCTTGGAGTTGCTCGACCAGCTCGATCTCAAGGCGACGTTCTTCGTCACGGGATGGTCGGTCGACGCACATCCGGCGATGGCGGAATCCATTCTCAAGGCCGGCCACGAGATCGGCCATCACGGCTATCACCACCTGCTGCCCGATCCCGGCGACCCTTGGATCGAGGAGGAGCTGGAGCGCGGCTTCGAGGCGCTCAAGCGCCGGCTCGGGGTCAGGCCGACCGGCTATCGCGCGCCCTATGGCGAGTTCACCGAGGAGCTGCGCGCAGCACTCGTACGTCACGGCATCGTCTACACATCGTCATTCCGCGACGACGTGCGGCCTTACCGCCATCGTCTGGCCGACGGCAAGCCCGGCACGATCGAGCTGCCGGTCACTGCGAGCTATGACGACTGGATGCACGGCCTCTCGGCCCGCTTCAGCCCGCGCTCGATCTTCCCCAAGGAGCACGTGCTCTCGATCTGGAAGGACGAGCTCGACGAAACCAGGGATTGGGGCGCGATGGTGACGACCGTGCTGCATCCCCAGTGCAGCGGCCGTCCGATGCGGCTGCGCCTGCTGCGCGAATTCCTGACCTACGCAAAGTCGTGCCCGGACGTCTGGATCACGACCGGCGAGAAGATCGCGGAAAATTTCCTGCGCCACGAAGCCGGCAACCGCTGAGCAGTGCCATGACCCGTCGTCGCATCCTCGTCATCAACCCGAACTCCTCCGCATCGGTGACGGCGGCGATCGACGACGCGGTCGCGCCGCTGCGCATCGCCGGCGGACCTGACATCGAGGTGGTTGGCCTTGCCGAGGGACCGCCCGGCATCAGCTCGCAGCGCGATGCCGACAGCGTCGTCATGCCGCTGGTCAACCGCGTCGCGCGCGCTGATGCGGATGCCTTCGTGCTGGCCTGCTTCAGCGATCCCGGCCTGCATGCGGCGCGTGAGGCGGCAGGCCGCCGTCCGGTGCTGGGCATCGCCGAATGTGGCATCTTTCGCGCGCTGATGCTGGGCGAACGCTTTGGCATCATCGCGCTGTCGCCGTCGAGCATCCGCCGCCAACAGCGCATGGCGCGGGTGATGGGCGTCGACAGCCGTTACGCCGGAAGCTGGTCGGTCGGCGCCAGTGCCGCGGAAACGGCAGGCGCCGATATCCGCGGCCGCTTGATCGAAGCCGGCCGCGCACTGGTCACCCAATGCCGCGCCGATGTCGTGGTGATGGGCTGCGCCGGCATGGCGTCGCACCGCGCGGCGATCGCGGAAGCGATCGGTGTGCCCGTGATCGAGCCGGCGCAGCAGGCGGTCGCCGCTGCAATCGGTGCGGTCTTGTTGAACACGTAAGATCCGTCAGGAGCCTCTCGTAATGCCTATCTCCCGCCGCTCGCTCCTCAAGGCCGCCGCCGCAGTACCGGCGTTGTCGCTGCCGGGCATCGTCCGCGCCGAAGCGCAGAGCACCTTGCGCTTCATTCCCGTCATCGACCTCGCCTTCGTCGATCCCATCTATTCGACCGCGCAGGTGTCGCGGAACCACGGCTTCATGGTCTACGACACGCTCTATGGCATGAGCTCCTCGCTCCAGGTCTCGCCGCAGATGCTGTCGGGCCACGCCATCTCCGCTGACTTGCTGCAATGGGACCTCAGCTTGCGCGATGGCCTGTTCTGGCACGATGGCGAACGTGTGCTGGCGCGCGACTGCGTCGCCAGCATCCGCCGCTGGGCGGCGCGCGACGGCTTTGGCGGCGAGCTGCTGGAGGCGACCGCCGAGCTCTCGGCCGCCGACGACCGCACCATCCGCTTCCGTCTCAAGCGTCCGTTCCCGCTGCTGCCGCAGGCGCTCGGCAAAGCGGCGATCAATCCCTGCTTCATGATGCCGGAGCGGCTGGCGAGCCAGGACCCGTTCAAGCCGCTGACCGAAGTCATCGGCAGCGGGCCGTTCCGCTATCTTGCCGACGAGCGCGTGCAGGGCGCGCGCAACGCCTATGCCAAATTCGACCGCTACCAGCCGCGCACCGACGGCAAGCCGGATTGGACCGCGGGTCCGAAGATCGTGCACTACGACCGCGTGGTCTGGACCACCACGCCCGATGCGGGCACCGGCGTCGCCGCGCTCCAGACCGGCGAGCAGGACTGGCAGGAGACCACGCCGCACGATCTGCTGCCGATCATCAAGGCGGCCGGCGATATCGAGACGAGCATCCTCGACCCCCGAGGCTACGCCTGCATGCTGCGCCTCAATCATCTGCAGCCTCCGTTCGACAATCCTGCCGTTCGCCGCGCGCTGCTGGGCGCGATCGACCAATCCGCGTTCATGACGGCAGTGGCCGGTACTGATCCGGCCTTCCAGATGTCGCCGATCGGCTATTTCGCGCCTGATACCCCGATGGCGAGCGACGTCGGCCTCGACGTGTTCCGCGGTCCGCGCAACTACGACAAGGTCAAGGCCGAACTGAAGGCCGCGGGCTACAATGGCGAGAAGATCGTGGTGCTGGTCCCCACCAACTCGCTGGCGCAGAAGCCGCTCGGTGAGATCGCAGTCGACTCACTACGCAAAGCCGGCATGAATGTCGAATATGCCGGGCTCGATTTCGCCGTCGTGTTGCAGCGCCAGCTCAAGAAGGACCCGATCGGGCAGGGCGGCTGGAGCGCGGCGGTCGGCAACTGGCAGGGTATCGACTGGCTCAACCCGGCCGGCAACACCAACATCCGCGGCGAGGGCAAGGTCGCCGGCTGGTACGCGAGCGAGAGGATGGGGCCGTTGCGCGGCCAGTGGCTGGCGGCCTCCGAACTCGCCGAGCAGCAGCGCATCTGCCGCGAGATCCAGGCGGTCGCGTTCGACGAAATCCCCTATATTCCGATCGGCCTGTACAAGCAGCCGACCGCCTATCGCAAAGCCATCACCGGCATTCTCGACGGCACCGCCGTCTTCTGGAACGTACGCCCCGCATGAGCACCACAGCAATTTTCGGCAGCTATGTGCTGTCACGGAAAGACGGCGCGCAGGACGTGCTGCGCGACCATTGGGTCCTGGTCGAAGGCAGGAAGATCGCGGCAATCACGCGCAGCAAGCCGAGTGCGGATCAAACTTACGATCGCCCCGGCCGCTTCGTGCTGCCCGGTCTCTTGAACCTGCACAATCACTGCTTCTCCGAAGCGGTGGCGCGCAGCCATACCGAGGACGGCAACGGCCGCAAGAACAACCAGAGCATCGTCTATACGGTGCTCTTGCCGCTGACCAAGCGCGGTGCCGATATCCTGTCGGCGGAAGAGCGCCTCGCGGTCGCACGGCTCGGCATTCTCCAACTCCTCAAGGGCGGCGCCACTACGGTGATGGAGCCATTCCGGAACTCGATTCCGGAAATGTTCGATGCGGCCGAGGAGATGGGCATCCGCTTCTATGGCGCGCCTTATCTGTTCTCGACGTCCGACGCCAAGGCCGGCCCCGATGGCGTCGTGCGCTATTCCGGCGACGACGGCACCGCCGACATGGCAACCTGGGACGCGCTCTATCAGCGTTGGAACAATCGTGGCGACGGGCGCATCAGTCTTGCGATGAGCCCGCACGCCACCGACACCTGCGGCCCCGATCTGCTGAAAGCCTGCGCCACGCGGGCGCGCGAGCTTGGCGTGCCCATCACGACGCACATGGCGCAGAGCCGCGCGGAGGTCGAGACCATCGGCAAGCGCTATGGCGGCCGCACGCCGGCGCAATATCTCGACTGGCTCGGCCTGCTGGCGCCGGACCTGATGGCCGCGCATTGCATGTTCAGCACCGACGACGATCTCAACCTGATGGCCGCGCGCGGCATGACCGTGCTGAATTGCCCGCGCGTATTCGCGCGCGCCGGCGTCACTGCGGCGTTCAGCCGCTTCGCCGAGCATGGCGTCCGCACTGTGGTCGGCACCGACGGCTACAACATGGATCTGCTCGGCGAGCTCAATGCGGCGTCGCTGATCTCCAAGGTCACCTCGGCGCGCGCCGATGTCGCCAATTCGCCGGAGCTGATCGAGGCGAACACGGCCGTGGCTGCCGACGTCATCAAGCGGCCTGATCTCGGCCGGATCGAGCCCGGCGCGACCGCCGATCTCACCGTCGTCGATCTCACCCATCCGCATCTTCAGCCGCTGTTCGATCCGCGCCGCGCGCTGATCGCACTCGCCAACCGCGCCAACATCGACCAGGTCATGGTCGACGGCCGCATGCTGGTCGACACCGGCCGCTATCTCGGCGCCGACGAAGCGGCGATCACGGCGGCGGGCACGGCCGCGATCGGCAAGATCTGGGACCTGCCGGAGGCGCAGGCCGCGTTCAACGGCTGAGGGTTGCGTCGTCCTCGAATTCCACCAGCGCCTTGCGCATGGTCTCGACCAGATCCAGCGCCACCGGCGAGGGGCTGCGTTGTGCCGGAAAAACGGCGGAGAATTCGAAGTCGATGCGCGGCAGGAAGCGGCGAACGACGACGCCGCGGGTGGAAAATTCCTGCGCGGTGAAGGGATCGCAGATCGCGACGCCAAGCCCTGATGACACCATGCCGCACATGATCTCCGACAGCGTGGTCTCGACCCGCAATACGCGGCGGACATTATGGCGATGAAAGACCTGGTCGACGAGGTGGCGGCTCGACGATCCCGCCGACAGCGAGATGAAGGTCTCGCCCTCGAAATCGCGCGGTTCCAGCACCTCCTTCTCCGCGAGGCGGTGACCGGTCGGTAGCACCGCGACGCGCGCCAGCGCGGGCAGCCGCTGGCTCGGCAGGCCGGAATGGGCGATCGGCACCTCGGCAAAGCCGATGTCGCATTGATTGTTGAGCACCCAATCGACCACGATCGGCGAGATCACGCCGAAGAAGGCGAGGTTGAGGTTGGGCCGTTCTTTCAGGAAATGTCCGGCGAGCCGCGGCAGATAGCCGTTCGACAGCGCCGGCAATGCAGCGACTCGCAGCGAGCCGGTGCGGCGGCCGCGGATTTCCTCGGCGGCGGCCGTGATGCGTTCGAGGCCGACGAAGGAGCGCTCCACTTCGGTATAGAGCGCCATCGCCGCGGCGGTCGGCACGAGGCCTGTACCGCGCCGCTCGAACAGCTCCATTTTCAGCAGCGCCTGGAGGTCGCGCAGCAGCCGGCTCACGGCCGGCTGCGTCACCTTCATCAGCGCCGCCGCCTCGGTCACGCTCCCGGTCAGCATCGTCGCGCGGAAGGCCTCGACCTGCCGCGAATTGATCCGGGCCATCCCCAATTCCATTCATAACATTTACGCATGTAGAGGGTGCCATTATTCATTGGACGATGGAAGTATAGGTTTGCGATCTTTTTCATCAGGACTGGAGACAGCCCGCTTTTTCGGCAGATTGGAGGGGTTCGAACCTCCAGATCGCGCCAAAACCCGCCGAGCAGGGGCCGGAGCCCTGTCCGGAGAGGGTTGGCGCGGAAGGAAATGAGAGCTGGCCCCGCAAATTCGGACAGTAGCTTGAGTGGATTTTCTGCCTGACAGCGGCGAGGATTCTTGCTGCGAATCAGGAGCGAAGATGACGAAGAAGAGCCGCCGG
>NZ_JASAUS010000184.1:0-12000 GCF_029953005.1 Bradyrhizobium sp. Mp27
TCGTCAGGCGGCGAAAAGCCGAAGGCAATCCTGTGCGCCTCGTCAGACAAGATGTGCGGCCGCATCAATCGGGCCCAAAAGCCGCACTCTCACGAATAGGACGGGCTAGCGCCGCCTTGGCGTGCCGCGCGTCTATGCAAATCGCTGGCAATCCTTCCTGTGTCAGTGCGTGGTAAAACCAGACTGACAAGGGGCCCGTCTCGAACACGACGCGTTCCGCGTTCGGTGCACGCTTGCGGATGACCTCGGCTATCAGCCTGGGATCGGATGGGCATTTTCCGCGCCAGATCCGCTTGCCTCCTTTGCGCACCGAGACGAATGTATCTTTCAATGAGACGTCGAGGCCGATAAACTGCTTCATGGTTGTCTCCCGTTTGATGCTGGGCTCGGCGTCGAGTCGAGAGCCCGTACTTCATCCTATCGGGGGGCAACCACCTTAATCCAACGCATCACAACCGCGCCGGCGTTCCCAACCCCGCGATTACCCTATGTAATTGAAAGCTACGCCGAATGGATACTCTTCATCCCCACGAGCCAAATGAAATCGATGCCATACTCGCCCGGAACCAGAGGCCTGCTCAATTTACAGTTTGTCGTCAGTACACGGCTGCGAGACGCAAATGTCGTTGGTGGTAGTATCGCGCCGACGGAAACCATCTCCTTCTTGGCCACTGCGTGGACAAAGGATGCGTACCTTTGCGAACGGCTGACCACGCCGAGCCCACCTGCACGTTGCCTGCCGGCAAGTTATCGCATCGAACGTCAGAGGCTTCGATGCTGCTGGTCCGTTCCGTGTCGTCGCCTTGCCGGCGACTGTTATGCGCTTTCTTCCAATGCCTGGTTGAAAACCGCATGGAGTGTCGCGCGCAATGGCGCCTGCGCGGCCCATGAACCCACAAAGGTGGAATCGGGTTCCAACCCTTTGAGGGTCCATTCCGGCATCGCCTGGCCGTCGAGCGATGCCAGTCGAGGGACCTGGGTGCGCGGCCACTCGATCTCGCAACGGCGAGGGCTGATGGACAGGCCGATGCCGGAGGCCTTCAGCACGGCTTCTTTGCAGGTCCACGTTCGCAACAGCGATGAGCGTCGCGCGCAAGGCGACAGCGCCCGCCAACGCGCGTGTTCCGATTCACTGAGCACCGCGATCGCCATGGAACTGATGTCGCCTCGGCGATCGATCGGCTCGATGTCGACTCCTACCTCCCCACCGCGCGCGATGCCTATCAGGCATCGGCGTCCGCCGTGCGACAGGCTGAAGTGGATCGGCGGCATGAAGCGCGGTAGAACGGTGCGCGGCTTGCCGAAGCGGCCGGTGGCGAAGACCAGATCGACAGCGCTGATGTGGACGTAGGCCTGCAGCAGCTGCCGCAAGGCGGCATGCGCGACGATGTAGCGCCGGCGGCGTTCATCCGCCCGGTGCCCGGCCGCGACCATGCGCTCCGCATCGGAAAGCACCGGCAGCAGCCGGCCGGTGTCGCAGGCACCATCCAGCTCGACCAGCCACAGGTGCACGTCGCCGCGCGCGAGCGCAGGCGCGACATTGGCAGGTCGGGCGGTGGGCCACATCGCGTGCTGTCGTTAGTGAGACATCGCGCTCAGCACCGGCCTGAGCGTCGACACCACGAGGTCGATTAACACCGGCAAAGACCTGCGAAAGTAGAAATGGCCGCCGGGAAGCAGCACGGGCACGGATGCGTGCACGTGGCTTGCCCATCGCTCGAGAAGCTCCGGGCGCACGACGGGATCGTCCTCGCCGCCCAGCAGGGTCGTCGGGCAGGCAAGGCGTACAGGAGCTTCGGGACGATAGGTCTCCAGGATCTCGACGTCCGCCCGCATCGGCTTGATCAACGCGCTCATCATCTCCCGGTCATTGGTCACCGCCTCGGGCAGTCCGCCGTAGTGGCCGATCCGGGCGATGAAGTCAGGGTCGGTCAGCCGCGTCGGTCGAACCGCGCCTGCCGAGACATCCACCGGGACCCACGACGAGACGAAGAGGTGCGAGGGCTTGCGGCGAAGCTGCCGCGTCAGCTCGAAAGCGACTGCGGCGCCGAAGCTGTGTCCGAACAGCGCGAACGGACGGTCGAGGCAAGGCGCCATGGCTTCGAGCAGCTCCGCGATGAGCGCCGGCATGCTGCGGCAGGCCGGCTCGTCGATCCGTTCCTCCCGCCCGGGCAGTTGCACCGGCAGCACATCGATCTCGCGCGGCATGAGCCGGCGCCATTCTTTGAACGCTGAGGCGCCGCCACCGGCGTGATGGAAGCAGAAGAGCGACAAGCGTGCCGCTTCCGAGACACCTCCTAGCGGTAACCACGGCCCTGCCGGCGACCTCATGCTCGTGCACCGATCAGTTGAGCGCGAGCGACTGCGCGATCACGCCTTGGATGAATGGGCGGTCCTCGACGACCCCGAAATGGGCGCCCTGCCGGGTCAGGAGATTGAAGGGCCCGTCCGTTAGATCCGCCCACGCTGCCCCGTCGTCATGGCTCACGTACTCGTCATCCTGGCCGCGAAAGCTCGTGATTGGAATTTGCCAGGGCGTCGCCGGCGTGAAGACATACCGGCTCGCCATCTCGAACTCTGCGCGCACCACCGGCAGCACGAGCTCGCGAAGCTCGGTGATGGACAGCATCTCCACCGTCGCATCGATCCGAAAGTGCCGGAGGATCTCGGCCAGCACAGCATCCGGCTGGCGATAGCTCGGAAGCGTCGGACGGAACGCCGGTAGTTCGAGCAGCGACGAGGCCAGCCGCTTCTCGAAGGGTGCATCGCGGATGAGGCGATGCGGCGGGCGCGACCCAGAGGCGAACAGGTGCAAGGGCACCACGCCCTCGCGCTCGACCAGGGTCCGCGCGACCTCGTACATCGTGAGGCCACCGATGCAGTGGCCGAAGAGCGCGACCGGGCGATCCAAATACTCCCTCAACTGCGGCAACAGGTCTTCCACAAAATCATCGATGCGCGTCAACGGCGCTTCGTTGATGCGCGCCAGGCGGCCCGGAGGCTCGATGGCGAGGATCTCCGCATTGGGTTCGGCGCTCTCGGCCCACCCGCGATAGACGGCTGAGCCGCCGCCGGCGAACGGGAAGCAGATTAACCGATAGCGGGCATCCGGGTTACGTCGGATCTCCACCAGCCATCTGCCTTTCGATGCTTCGGAGTGCCGCGCCGTGGCGACGACGACAGCCGGGGCGGTCCCGCCTTCATGTGTCGCGATCTGCGCGGAGTCGACATTGATCCTGGGCAGCAGCTCGTCGGCCAGCTGCGCCACGCTCGGCCCCTTGAGCATCGTCGCGGCGGCCACGCGCACGCCCAGCGTGGCATCGAGCTGGTTGATCAGCGTGATGGCGATCAGCGAGTCCAGGCCGAGCTCGCGTAGGGGCTGCTCGGGGTTGATCCCGCCGGGGATCTCGAGGATGGAGCGCACGAGCCCCGAAACAACATCGACGAGCACATCCCTTCGGCTATCCGCAGGCGCCGCGGCCAGGCGCGCGAGTATGGCGCCTCGATCGCCCGAAGGCTGCGCGGCCTGGGCCTTCCCGCGAGCCACCGCTTGCAGGAAGGGGGGCGCGCTGGGATACTGCCCGGCCCACAGCGACCAGTCGGTGATCGAGACGACCGCCTGCTGGAGTCGCCGCGCCATGATGGCCTGCAAGGCCTCGATCCCCTCGTCCGCCGGTATGTACCGGGTTCCCCTGGACCTCCAGATAGCCTCGCCGCGTTTGCCGGACTCCGTCGCCAAGCCGGTCTCGGCCCATGGACCCCAGTTGATGACCTGGGCCGGCAACCCGGCGCGGCGGCGGTGCTCGGCCAGGCCGTCGAGGAACGCATTGCCCGCGACGTAGTTCACCTGTCCCATCGACCCCACGACGCTGAGCACCGACGAGAAGAGAACGAAGTGATCGATGTCCAGCCCTCGCGTGGCCTGGTGCAGGAGCCAGCCCCCTAGCACCTTGGGCTGCGTGACTCGGATGTACTTGTCCCACTCCATCTGCAGCAGCACGCCGTCGTCGAGCAGGCCCGCGCAGTGGAATACGCCCTTCAGCCGAGGCATGTCGCTCGCGATGCCGGTGAAAAGGGCGCTCACGTCATCGGGACGCGCGATGTCCGCCGCCTTGACAATCACCTGCGCTCCCTTGTCCTGGAGCTGCTTCAGCACGGCGGCTGCGGCCTCGCCGGGAGGCCGGCGCGCCGTCAGCACCAGGTGGCGTACGCCGCGGCGCTCCACCAGCCAATTCGCCACGACAAGCCCCAGAGCGCCTAGTCCACCGGTGACGAGATATGTGGATTCGGCATCGAAGGACGGTTGGATGACATGGTCGCCATCCGCGGTCAATTGCTCCTGCACGAGTCGGGGCGCGTAGCGCCCGGCGGCGCGCAATGCGATCTCCATTTCGCCATCGCTTCCGAGTAATTCGCCGACTAGGCCGTCCACGTCGCCATCGTCGCCCAGGTCGATCATGCCGCCCCAGAGTTCCGGGTGCTCCAGCGCCGCGACTCGGCCAAGGCCCCAGAGCGATGCGTGCAGCGGATCGCCCCCTGTCGCCTGGGGCTCGGGCGACTGGCTCGCGCGCGTGACGATCCAGACCCGCGGCACTGGCTCACCGCTCTCGGCCCAGGCGGCCAGCATCTTCATGACCTGCAATGCGGTGCGGCAGCAATGCGCTTCGGCCGCCGCTATCTCTTCGACGCTCATCTTGGCGGAGGTCTGCACATCCAGCGCGTGCATCAGCACGACGCCGTGCAGCCCGCCCGGCCGCTTCGCCGCCTTGCGGATTGCGTTGTCCGGATCCGCGGCTTTCTTCCAGCGCCGCGGGTCCTGCACCGTGGCCGAAAGATTCTGCTGGCCCAGTCTCTGGGCCAGCACTTCACCCAGCCCGCCCGACTCGCCGAGGATGAGCCAACCGTTCCTGGGCTCGGCCGCCAGTGCTGCCAACGCCGGCTTCTCGATCCATTGCACAGCGTAGATCGACTGGACGATAGAAGTGGCACTTTCAGGGGCGATGACTCGCTGCGTCAATCGCCTGACGTTTAGGCCGGCCATGAGCGCGACCGCAGTCCCGTCCTCAGTGAAGATCCTGATGTCGACGGTCAATCCGGTTTTTCCGCCATCGCTTTCGCGTAGGCTGCAGACCACCCACGCGCGATCGACGCCGGAGCGATAGATCTCGAATCGCTCGATCGAGATCGGCAGGTAGGTGCCGTCGGATCCCGGCGGCAGGTGGGCCAGGTCCCGATAGTCCGGAATCAGCGCGGGGTAGGTGTGCAGGCAGGCGTCGAGCAGCGCGGGGTGCAGCTCATGCGCCGATGCCCCCAAGTGTGCTGGCAAGGCAACTCTGCCGACCACGGCCCCGTCGCCCTGCCACAGCTCGGCGATCCCGCGGAATCCCGGGCCGTATCCGAAGCCGAGCGGCTCGATCGCGGCGTAATAGTCCTGCGGCGCCACCGCCCGCATGCGTTCGATGCCCAGCGACGTCGCGACAGGCCCCGGCAAGTCTTCCATGCTGCGCGCCTGCAGAGCCTCGATGCGCCCAGCCATGTGCTGCTGCCATTCACCTGTATGGGCAGGGTCGAGGCTCGCAATCTCGGCGACGAGGCCATCGCCATCGCTGGACAGCAATGCCTGGACCACAAGCGAGCCGGCATCGGGAATCACCATCGCCGCGCCGTAGGTGAGCGAGGCGACGGCAACGGCCGCTGAGCCGAGGCGCATCCGTGCGGCCTTAGTCAACGCCACCAATCCGGCCGTCAGGGGCAACACGGCATGGCCGAAGATGCGGTGATCGGTCAGCCAGGGTAGCCGGTCCAGGTCGTACACCGTCTCGAACTGCCAGGCTGGCAGCGGCGACTTCAGGCGCTGCCCCAGCAAGCCTTCCTGTCCCGCGGGCGCGGGCCGGTGCACGCGCTCGATCCAGTAGCGCTCGCGCTCGAACGCATAGGTAGGACCGGACACCCGGCGCCGCGCATACGCTGCATCGAACCCGCGCCAGTCGACCGGGGCACCACTGCGCCACAACGCGCCCACCGCCTGCGCGAGTTGGCTCCATTCCCTGTCCTTGCCGATGGAGCTCAGGTAGCGACGCTCGGCTCCGCCCGCGTCGCCGAGCGTCTGCTGCGCCAGCGACACCAGGGTGGAACCGGGCCCGATCTCAAGGAAGTCGACGATGCCCATCGCAGCCAGCGTGCGCATGCCCTCGACAAAGCGCACCGGCTTCAACGAGTGCTCGCTCCAATGGCGCGGCGTCGGCGCGTCGATCATCTGTACGCCGCTCAGGTTGTCGATCAGCGCGAGCTTGGGCGTATTCGCCGCGTGGCTCGCGGCAAGCGCCTCCAGGTCGCCCAGGATCGGCTTCATGAGGGGCGAATGGAATGCATGCGAGACGGTCAGCTGCTTCGTCTGCACGCCCGCCTGCGCGGCCAGCTCAAGCGCCTCCGCGACCGCCGATGCCGTACCCGATATGACGGTGTTGTCGGGCGAGTTGTAGGCCGCGATGCTGAGGTGGCGCCCGATCTTCCTGCCCAGCAGGGCTTCCACGGCCGGGCCGTTGGCAAACAGCGCCGCCATTGCCCCGCCCGCCGGCAAAGACTGCATCAGCCGCCCGCGCGCGACGATCAGTGCGAGCGCTGCCCCGAGCTCGTAGACGCCGGCCACGCAAGCCGCGACATATTCGCCGACACTGTGCCCGATGACGGCATCCGGCATGATGCCCCATGACTGCCACAGCTGCGCCAACGCCCATTCCACGGCGAAGAGCGCCGGCTGCGTGTACGCGGTCTGGTGGATGAGCTCGTGCCCGCCGAAGATGATCTCCAGCAAGGGCACCTCAAGATGCGGCCGTGACAGCGCTTCGCAGCGTTCGAGCGCGGCGCGAAAGACGGGCTGCGTGCGAAACAGTTCCGCGCTCATCCCCGAGTACTGCGAACCCTGCCCGGTGAACAGGAACGCCAGCGGCCGCCGCCCTGCGCGGATACCCATGGCGTGGGGGGCGACCTGCGTCAGTTGCTCGACCAATTGCTCGCGCGTGCTGCCTATGGCCGTGAAGCGGAAGTCCAGTTGAGCCCGCCCCGTAGCCGCGGTGTAGCACTGATCCGCCAGCAGTTGGCCCGACTTGCTGATGTGCTGGCGCCAGCGCTCGATCTGGCTTCGCAGGGCGGCTTCCGAGCGGGCAGACAACGGCAGCACATGCAACGGGCGATCCGCTTCGGGTACGAGGCGGGGTACCGCCGGGGGCGCCTCCTCGAGGATCGCGAACGCATTCGTCCCGCCAAGCCCCAGCGCATTGACGGCGGCCAGCCTGCGCGAGCCATTGCTCGGCCAGTCGCGAAGCTCGGTGTTCACGAAGAACGGTGTTTCCGCAAAAGCGATCTTGGGATTGGGCGTCTTGAAGTTCAGGCTGGGCGGGATCTTCCCGTGATGCAATGCGAGGGCGACCTTGATGAGGCTGGCCAGGCCCGCGGCCTGCTCCAGGTGGCCGAGGTTGGTCTTGACCGAGCCTATCGCGCAAAAGCCGGTCCGCGTGGTGTCGGTGCGAAACACGCGCGTCAGCGCCTCGATCTCCAGTGGATCGCCGACGACGGTCCCGGTACCGTGCGTCTCAACGTAATCGATGGCATCCGGCGCCACGCCGGCCCGGTCGAACGCCTCCAGCATCGCCTTCGCTTGGCCGCTCACGCTTGATGCCGTGAAGCTGATCTTGGCCGCACCATCGTTGTTGATTGCCGAGCCGCGGATGACGGCGTAGATGTGGTCGCCATCGGCGATCGCATCCTCCACGTGCTTGAGCAAGACGGCCGCGACCCCGCTGCCGAACACGGTTCCCTGCGCGGCCGCGTCGAAGGCCCTGCAGTGTCCATCGGGGGACTGTATGTCGCCCTCGCGGAAGTAGTACCCGCCATGGTGAGGCACCCGAACGCACGCGGCGCCCGCGAGGGCCATGTCGCACTCGCCGCCCATGATGCTGCGGCAAGCCAGGTTGACCGCCACCATCGACGTCGAACAGGCAGTCTGCACGGTCAGGCTCGGGCCCGTCAGGTCGAGTTTGTACGACACCCTCGTCGCGATGAAGTCCTTGTCGTTGCCGATGTGCTCCACTCCGCCGGTCGAGCCCTGCAGGCTCGGGTTCGAGGCGAAATAGCTGCTCACCAGGCCGCCCGCGCCGGCGAAGACGCCCACTGCCCCGTCGAAGCCTTGTGGCCGGTACCCGGCATCCTCGAAGGCTTCCCACGCCACTTCGAGGAACAGGCGCTGCTGCGGATCGGTGACGCGAGCCTCGCGCGGTGAATACTCGAAGAGCCCGGCGTCGAAGTGATCGAAGTCCGCGATCACCGGAGCAGCCTTCACGTACTGCGGGTCGCGCAGCACGGCCGGATCCACGCCCGCCTTCAGCAGGGCGTCGTCGTCGAAGAACGTGATCGACTCGACGCCCTTGGCGAGGTTGCTCCAGAAGGATCGCCAGTCGCTCGCCCCGGGAAGCCGGCAGGCAATCCCGATGATCGCGACGCCCCTCTCGCGGGCAGGCTCCGCGGTCATTGCCGCGACTCCCTTTTCTCGCGCCGGCTCTGGCTTGCGCGCTGCGCCTCGACGAGTTCCTTCACGTCGTGGGCCTGGCCGCCGTTGGCATCGAACAGCCGCCGATAGGCGCCCACGAGGTCATCAACGGTGCGCACCGAGGTGATCGGCACGAGCTTCTGAAATGGATCCGCGCCGAATACCGATTCGAGCTCGAACACGAGCTCCGCCAGGTCCAGCGAGCGTAGCCCCAGGGTCGCGTTGAGCTTGTCGTCGCCCTGCAGGCTCTTCGCGGGAAGACCCCGAAGCTCCATGATGCGGGTGATGGCGGCATGCACCAGGCCGTTCACGTGCGCCGCTGCAATTCCTTCCTTCAGCATGTAATTCCTCCGTCCACGACGATGACTTGGCCGGTCACGAAAGCCGCCAGGTCCGACACGAGAAACTGAACGACATTCGTGATGTCACTGATCTGCGCCATTCGCCCGAGTGGCGTACGCCGGACAATCCGCTCGCGCGCGGCGTCGCTGAGCTCCTTGACCATGTCACTTTCGAAATAGCCGGGAGCCACCGAATTGACCCGGATGCCGCGCGGGCCCAACTCGCGTGCGAGGCTTCGGGTCAGGCCATCAACCGCCGCCTTGGTGGCGCTATAGACCGCGACGCCAGTATGGCCGCGAATCGCATTCACCGAGGAGACGTTGACGATGGATCCCCGGTTCGCGCGAATCATCCACTTGGAGCAGGCCTGCGTCAGCAGCACGGTCCCGCCGAGGTTGAGCGAGATCGTGCGGTCGACATCGGCCTGCCGCATCAGGGTCAGCAAGCCATCAGCGCCGATGCCCGCGTTGTTGACCAGTGCGCCGATGCCTTCCCACTTGCCGCCGACGGCGCCGACGAAGTCGTGGATGGCGGCCGCGTTGGTGCCGTCGACCTGCTCCCAATGGAAGCGGTCATGCTGGGCGGGTTCCGCGGCAAGCGCCTGGATCTGCGGCGTGGGCGAGCGACTGAACGTCGCGACCCGCCTGCCCGAGGCCAGGAAGGCGCGGACCAGGGCTAGACCCAGGCCGCGACTGCCGCCGCTCACGATGACCGGCTCGTCGTGTATCGCGCTCATTGCGCCCCCTCGGCCGAGGCAAAGCGGTTCTTCTTGAACCGGTCGCTGTGATGGTCGACGTCGCTGATGTTGATCTTCACCGGAACCTTGTAGCGTTCGAGCCGAGCTTCGCAGAAGCGGCGCAATCGCGATGCCGCGAGTGTGGTGTCTTCCGGCGCGATCAGGCTTACGCGTGCCGCCACCACCTGCCCGGTGATCGCGTTCGCCTTGGCTGATACCGTCACGTCGCGCACGTTGCCTGCTGCCAGCAAGACGCTCTCGACTTCGTTCGGATAGACCTTCTCTCCGCCCACGTTGATGATTTCCGAGCGTCGTCCGAGGACACGCACGTAGTCGCCATCGGTCTCGACGATGTCCTGCGTGTTGAACCAGCCCTCGGCGTCGAAGGGCGATGCGGCGTTGAGGTATCCGAGCATCGCGGAGCTGGAACGGATCCAGAGAACGCCATCGACGATCTTGTGCTCGAAGCCCTCGCTGCCGAGTTTCATCCACAGCGAGGCCGAGCTCTTCGATTGTGTGGGCATGATGCCGAGCTCGGACAGGCCGTAGGTCTGCTTCAGCTTGACGCGTGGAAACGCATCGTGCAAGGCCGCGAGCGTCGTCTCGGGCATCGGCTCGGTTCCGTAGGTGATCAATTCAAGCGAGGAAAGATCGTGCTCCTTGTAGGCCTCTGATATGAGCAGCATGTTGAGGAACGTGGGACTGGTCGGAAGCAACTGCACGCGATGGTACTCGATGGCTTCACACACCGCGTTCGGTGTCCGGCTCGCGGGCGTCACGACGGTCCCGCCCTGGCCGAGGACGTTGAGCAGGGTGTTGATGCCGCCGATGTGGTCCAGCAGAAGGAAGGCCAGGGTCGTGTATGCGCGTCCAGGCTTCTGTCGCAGCCTCGCGGTGAGCTTCTCGAAGTTCAGCAGCGAAGCCTTGCTGCGGCCGGTGGAACCGGAGCTAAACAGGATCAGCCCTGGTGCGCCTTCGCGGCCCAACTGGGTGATCAGTTCGTGCCGCTGCGACGGCACCGGCCGCTCCTCGAATGTCCACTGGCCATCCTGCGGCAGGACAAAGACACCTTCGACCTGCCCGACCTCCAGGTATTCCTCTGTCTTCGCCGCGCTCGACGACGACAGCGGCACCACGATGGCGCCTATCGCGGCGATCGCAAGAAGCAGTGCGCAGGCCTCCCTGGAATAGTCGCTGCGCACGGCAAGGACCTGCCCCGCGCGGCATCCCAGCTTCGCCAGTTGGGCTTGCCAGTCACGCATCCGTGCCGCAAATTCGTCGTAGTTCATGCTCCCGTCCGAGGTCACCAGGCAATGCCGGTTTCCAAACGATGCGAGCAGAGTCCTGAAGTCCGTTGACATCGCGCGCTCCTTGGAGGAGTGAAGACAAGCCGATCTGGCGGGCTCAATCGCGCGACCAGCCCTGCGCCGCTTGCAGCAAATGCCTCGCGCTCGCGTCGGCCAATTCCGGCACAATGCCGTCGTACCCGCCGGCAGCCGCCAGCATCGAGCGGTACAGGTCGAGCGCCGATTTCTGCGCATCGATGACCATCGTGATCCATGCCCGGGAATTCGACGAAAGCACCTGGACGATGTCGTGGAATTCGCTCATCAACTGGACGTACTGTTGATATCGCGCGCTCGCACTGTCGACGGCCTGGAGGTGCTTTAGCTTGCTTTCTTCTTTGCCTATCATGTTTGTCTCGATAAATCCGGTTTAGGCGGGGGCCGAGCCTATTGAGCAGACGAATCAGAGTAACCTCTCAGTTCTTGCAGCTTGCGCAAGCATCTGACCTCGTTTCCGCAAGATCGCCGAGCAGCGTTCGTGAGGTGTCGGGCCCTCATGCTCGCTCGACACGGTTGGGGAACGCCGTCCTTTGGGCACGCAGCTAATGGTGATTTCGCGGCGCCGAAGCCTTCATCTCGCCTAGGTGGGTACGGGAGCAGAACGAGGCGCACGGCCAAGTGCCGAAATAGAACTACGAGGTGGTGCACGTCCACGGCATACTCTGGGTGCGCGATGACAAGCGTATCGTGCTCGTTGGTGGCACGCCTAACGGTGCCACGAGGCGGCGAACTAGGAAGAGTCGGACTGCGCGCCCGAGTTCACCGGCCTGCTGCGTAACATCGTGAGCACGGAATTTTTGCCGCAAAGCACTGACATTGGCACTCCCATGGTTCGCAGCACTGTCGTCGCTGGAGCGAGAGTTTGCCGCGCTCTATTCGCCGCGGGAGGCCACGCGATGTCCGGCATCGACCCAAGCCGGGCTCTAGTACCCGGAATCAGAGCTGAGTGATACGGCGGCCTTTGAAACGGCGTTGACGGACCTTTTTCTTGGTCCAGACGAAGGGCTCGGCTCTGTCGTTGTATGCGTTGA